>CAZOLY010000053.1:0-19102 GCA_964580815.1 uncultured Bacteroidales bacterium | reverse complement strand
GTATAAATATTATCGAGCTTAAATTGAAAGTTACAGGTAAAAGAAACAAGGAAAGAATTATTCCATTCACCCGTGTCTTCAGGGATTCCCTGCAAAAATATATGGGGATGAGGACAGAAAGGTACATGTCAGGCAGCGATGATTTTCTTTTCCTGACAGAGAAGGGCAGTAAAATGTATCCAAAGCTGGTATACAGGATTGTCAACAGGTATCTCAACTTAATTACTACAATTGAAAAAAAGAGCCCTCATGTTCTTCGTCACACTTTTGCCACACACATGCTGAATGCGGGGGCGGACCTGAATGCGATAAAGGAACTGCTGGGCCATAGCAACCTGGCAGCCACGGAAATATATACTCACAATACTTTTGAAAGATTAAAATCTATATATAAACAAGCTCATCCAAGGGCATAATTCAAGGAGGAACCCATAATGAATATTAAGATCAATTCCGTAAAATTTGTTACGAACAAAAGGCTGGAAGACTTTGTTCATAATAAGGTAAAAAAGTTAATTCAGTATTATGATGATATTATAAGTGCGGAAGTGTATTTGAAAATTGAAAACAATCAGAATCTTAATAATAAGGTTGCAGAAATAAAACTTGAAATACCTGGTAATGATTTATTTGCAAAAAAACAAAGCAAATCGTTTGAAGAATCGACCGATAATGCGGTTAATGCTCTTAAACGTCAGATAACCAAACATAAGAATAAACTCAGAAGGCTTTAATTTACAAGCTAAAAAATAAATTAAATATTTTGGCTTATAAGTAAAATATTTATACATTTGCCAACCGATTTTTAGGGGTATTAAATTCCGCTGATTTCAAGTATTTTTCACGTATAATTGGGATATTCCTTACTAAGGATCTTTGATATTTTGCCGATGTAGCTCAGCTGGTCAGAGCAGCTGATTTGTAATCAGCAGGCCGTGGGTTCGAATCCCTCCATCGGCTCATAAGCTAAGGGGAGATACCAAAGCGGTCAAATGGGGCAGACTGTAAATCTGTTGGCGGATGCCTTCGTAGGTTCGAATCCTGCTCTCCCCACAAGAAGATTAAAAATCATGCGGGAGTAGCTCAGCTGGGAGAGCACAACCCTTCCAAGGTTGGGGTCGCGGGTTCGAACCCCGTTTCCCGCTCTGATTTTTTAAGGTGCTTAAAATAAACATAACATGAAAGATTTTATTAACTTCGTAATCAATGATTTGGTTACTGTTTATTTCAGTAAGCCGATGTAGCTCAGTGGTAGAGCGTTTCCTTGGTAAGGAAGAGGTCATGGGTTCAACTCCCATCATTGGCTCAAGATTTTAATAATAACCAATAATAAAAAAGTAAATTTTTAATTATCTAATATTATAATTATGGCTAAAGAAAAATTTGACAGGTCTAAGCCTCATGTAAACATTGGCACAATTGGACACGTAGATCATGGTAAGACAACTCTTACCGCAGCAATAACGATGGTACTTCATAAAAGGGGATTATCAGAAATCAGAGATTTTGACTCTATTGATAATGCTCCCGAAGAAAAAGAAAGAGGTATAACAATTAATACAGCACACGTTGAATATCAGACTGAGAAACGCCATTATGCACACGTTGATTGTCCGGGACATGCAGACTATGTGAAGAATATGGTAACAGGTGCAGCCCAGATGGATGGTGCTATCCTGGTTGTTGCAGGGACAGACGGACCAATGCCGCAGACACGTGAGCATATCCTCCTTGCACGACAGGTAAATGTGCCGAAGATAGTAGTATTTTTGAATAAAGTAGATATGGTGGACGATCCCGAGTTGCTGGAACTTGTTGAGATGGAAGTCCGCGAATTATTGGATTTTTACGAATTTGACGGAGCAAATGCACCCGTAATTCAGGGTTCGGCACTTGGAGCCATGAATGGTGAAGCCAAATGGGAAGATAAAGTAATGGAATTAATGAATATTGTAGACGAATATATTCCAATACCTCCGCGTGATATTGAAAAACCATTCCTGATGCCTGTTGAGGATATATTTTCAATTACCGGCAGAGGAACGGTTGCTACAGGCAGGATTGAAACAGGTGTTGTTGTTACTGGTGATGAGATTGAAATGATAGGACTGGGAGCACAGGGAAGGAAAACTGTATGTACAGGAGTTGAAATGTTCAGGAAGATACTTGATCGCGGCGAGGCAGGTGATAACGTAGGATTATTACTGAGAGGCGTGGATAAAAGAGAGGTTAAAAGAGGCATGGTGCTGGCAAAGCCGGGATCCATTACACCCCATACTAATTTTAAAGCTGAAGTATATATATTGAAAAAAGAGGAAGGTGGCCGACATACGCCATTTCATAATAAATATCGTCCTCAATTCTACCTTAGAACACTCGATGTGACAGGAGAAATCCAGTTACCTGAAGGAACGGAGATGGTTATGCCAGGTGATAATGTTACTATAACTGTCGAGTTAATTACCCCGGTCGCAATGGATAAAGGTCTCAGATTTGCAATCAGGGAGGGAGGAAGGACAGTAGGTGCCGGACAGGTAATTGAGATTATTAAATAGAATACAAGGATTATATTTGGCAGTGGAAGATAAAATTTGCTTTTATAGAGCAATAATTTTATCTTTTAAAACATACGGGTGTAGCTCAGTTGGTAGAGCACTGGTCTCCAAAACCAGGTGTCGGGCGTTCGAGTCGCTCCTCCCGTGCTAAATACAAGATGAATATGAAAATATTTGGTTATTTCAAGGAATCATATAATGAACTTATACATAAAGTAACATGGCCATCCTGGGAAGAACTGCAAAGCAGTGCAATTCTGGTCATGATAGCTACTATTATAATTGCTTTGATAATAGCTACAATGGATTTGGGGTTTAAAAATCTCATGCAGACTATATATGGCTGGTTTTATTAATCAAGGAGGATATAAGCATGGAAGGACATGAAAAAAAGTGGTATGTGCTCAGAGCCATTGGAGGAAAGGAAAAAAAAGTAAAGGAATATATTGAAAACGAGGTGGCCCGTTTGAATTTGAAAGAATATATCTCTCAGGTATTGATACCAACGGAAAAAGTATATCAAATTCGAAATGGTAAAAAGATAAGTAAAGAGCGTAATTTTTTTCCAGGATATGTATTGATTGAAGCTGTCCTTGTTGGCGAGATACCTCATATTCTGAAGAATATAACAAATGTAATTGGCTTCCTGGGTGCAAAAGGTGATGAGTTGCCAACACCCCTGCGTATGCCCGAGGTAAACAGGATATTAGGCAAAGTTGACGAACTGGCAGAAGGGAATGAGGAATTAAATGTACCATTTTTTATAGGTGAAACAGTTAAGGTAATTGATGGTCCGTTTAATAGCTTTACCGGTGTTATTGAAGAAGTAAACGAAGAAAAGAAAAAGCTTAAAGTGATGGTAAAGATATTTGGAAGAAAGACGCCTTTGGAATTAAGCTTTATGCAGGTAGAAAAGTAAGAATTTAAATGTTACACTATATTGGATTTTGATGATTATAATATCTTTTAATGCTTCCTGAATAATCATCATATTAATGTTTAATTCAGTTTAATTAATTAAATCAGAAATAAATTAAATATGGCTAAAGAAGTCGTAGGGTTAATTAAGTTACAGATAAGAGGCGGTGCAGCAAACCCTTCACCTCCTGTTGGTCCTGCCCTGGGTGCAAAAGGAGTAAATATTATGGAATTTTGCAAGCAATTTAATGCCCGAACGCAGGATAAACCGGGGAAACTGCTACCAGTGGTTATTACAGTGTTCAATGATAAATCTTTTGATTTTGTTGTAAAAACTCCACCTGTGGCAGTCCAGATTCTGGAGGCAGTAAAAACTAAATCCGGTTCGGCAGAACCAAACAGAAACAAGGTAGGGACAATAACGTGGGAACAGATAAGGACGATAGCTACAGATAAAATGCCGGATTTAAATGCTTTTACTATTGAATCAGCAATGAAGATGGTTGCAGGTACTGCCAGAAGTATGGGGATTACTGTAAAAGGTCAATTCCCTTCAGTAAATAATTAAATATACTTCTAAATTATTATGGTAAAACTTACAAAGAACAGAAAATTAGCTTTTGAAAAAGTCGAACCCGGTAAACAATATAAACTTTCCGAGGCAGTAACTTTAGTTAAAGAAGTTACAAAAACAAAATTCGATGCTTCGGTAGATATTGATGTTCGCCTGGGAGTTGATCCAAGAAAAGCTAATCAGATGATTAGGGGGACTGTCTCATTACCCCATGGTACAGGAAAAGATGTTAAAGTACTTGTCTTGTGTACCCCTGACAAAGAAAACGAAGCTAAAGAAGCAGGAGCAGACCATATAGGACTGGATGATTATATTGACAAGTTACAGAAAGGATGGACTGATATCGATGTGATTATCACCATGCCCTCTGTTATGTCAAAGATTGGGAAGCTTGGCAGGATTCTGGGTCCCAGGGGACTTATGCCAAATCCTAAAAGTGGTACGGTAACTATGGATGTTGGTAAGGCTGTTAGCGAAGTGAAACAGGGCAAAATTGATTTTAAGGTTGATAAGTTTGGAATAATACATACTTCTGTAGGTAAGATATCTCTTGATGTAAAAAAGATAACTGATAACGTAAGGGAATTTCTTCAGACAGTGATCAGGCTTAAACCAACCGATGCAAAAGGTACATACCTGAAAAGTATTTATCTGTCCAGTACTATGAGCCCCAGTATTAGAATAGATGCTAAATCACTGGATGAATAATTTAAATTCTAAAAGAGCTTTAATAATACTATGAAACGGGAAGATAAAAATAAAATAATTGATAATCTTACTGATACTTTAAATAATACAAAACACTTTTATCTCACAGACATATCTGAGCTAAATGCTGAAGATACAAACATGCTAAGAAGGAAGTGTTTTGAAAAGGATATCAGGTTGATTGTTGTAAAGAATACCCTTTTAATAAAGGCTTTGGATAACTGCACTAAAGATTATAGAAATCTGTACGGAATATTAAAGAATTCTACTTCGCTGATGTTATCGGACTCAGGCAGTCTTCCGGCTAAATTAATCAAAGAGTTTCGTAAAGAACATGAAAGGCCTGTTCTTAAAGCAGCTTTTGTTGAAGAAGCATTATATATTGGGGATGAACAATTAGACTTTTTAGCAAGTCTTAAGTCTAAGGAAGAACTTGTTGCTGATATTATAATAATATTAAAATCACCTTTGAACAATGTTCTTTCTGCATTACAGTCAGGCAGGAATAAGCTGGCTGGTATTATGAAAACTTTATCAGAAAAATAATAATAATAACTAAATAAAATTATCAGAAAATGGCAGATTTAAAATCATTTGCAGAACAATTAGTTAATTTATCGGTTAAGGAAGTAAATGAATTAGCTGAAATATTAAAAACGGAATATGGAATTGAACCGGCTGCAGCAGTTCCGGTAATGGGGGCCCCTGCTGGCGGCGAAGCCGGTGGCGCTGAACAGAAAAGCACTTTCAATGTTTTACTAAAGTCACCGGGGGGAGCTAAACTTCAAATAGTAAGATTGGTAAAAGACTTAACCGGACTGGGACTAAAAGAAGCAAAAGCTGTTGTGGATTCAGCACCCGCTCCGATAAAAGAAAATGTTTCAAAAGATGAGGCTGAAGCACTTAAAAAACAGTTGGAAGAAGCAGGAGCCGAAGTTGAACTTACATAGAATCTTTTACTGATCTTGGTATAATATCAGGTTTAATCCCTTCACCGGGGATTAAGCCTTTTTGGCATTTAACTTTTATTGTTCGCCTAATAAAATTAAACAATGTCTTTAAATAATAATGCAGAAAGAATAAGTTTTGCGACCACGGAAAATCAGCTTGAATATCCTGATTTTCTGGAAGTACAACTAAAATCATTCAGGGATTTTTTTCAGCTTGATACCACTCCTGAGGATAGAAAGAGAGAAGGACTTTTTAAAGTATTTAGTGAAAACTTTCCCATTTCTGATACCAGGAATAATTTTATACTCGAATTCCTGGACTATTACATCGATCCTCCCCGCTATTCCATAGAAGAATGTATAGAGCGCGGATTGACATACAGCGTTCCGCTTAAGGCCAAGCTTAAATTATATTGTACGGATCCTGAACATGAGGACTTCGACACTGTTATCCAGGATGTTTACCTGGGGACTATACCTTATATGACTGAAAGGGGACTTTTTGTTGTTAATGGTGCTGAAAGGGTTGTTGTTTCTCAATTACATCGTTCACCCGGTGTATTTTTCGGACAGAGTCTGCATGCAAACGGAACCAAGCTGTACTCTGCAAGAATAATACCTTTCAGGGGATCATGGATTGAATTCGCTACCGATATAAACAACGTTATGTATGCTTATATCGATCGTAAGAAGAAATTGCCGGTGACCACTCTTCTCAGAGCTATAGGATATGAAGGCGATAAAGATATTTTAGAAATATTTGACCTTGCAGATGAAATAAAGGTTTCCAGGACATCACTTAAGAAACTTGTTGGCAGGAAGCTGGCTGCCCGTATTCTCAAGTCCTGGGTTGAGGATTTTGTTGATGAAGATACAGGTGAGGTGGTCTCGATTGAGAGAAATGAAGTTATTATAGACAGGGAGACGATTCTTGAAAATGAGCATATAGATGATATTATTGACTCCGAAACAAAATCAATTCTTCTTCATAAGGAAGGGCAGACACTATCGGACTATGAAATAATTTATAACACACTTCAGAAAGACCCGTGCAACTCCGAAAAAGAAGCTGTACTGCATATTTACCGGCAGCTGAGGAATTCCGAACCTCCCGATGAAGCAACAGCCCGCGACGTTATAGAAAAATTGTTCTTCTCCGATAAAAGATATGACCTTGGGGAAGTGGGCAGGTACAGGATAAACAAGAAGCTGAACCTTAATACCGATATGGATACTAAAGTTCTTACAAAAGAAGATATAATTAAAATCATTAAACACTTAATAGAACTTATTAATTCAAAGACGGATGTAGATGATATTGATCATTTAAGCAACAGGAGGGTAAGAACAGTAGGGGAACAGCTGGCTAATCAGTTTGGCGTTGGCCTTGCCAGAATGGCACGTACTATAAGGGAAAGGATGAATGTTAGAGATAATGAAGTGTTTACACCAACAGATCTTATTAATGCCAAGACGCTATCATCAGTCATAAATTCATTCTTTGGAACCAACCAGTTATCGCAGTTCATGGATCAGACAAATCCCCTGGCAGAGATGACACACAAACGAAGGATGTCTGCATTGGGACCGGGCGGACTTTCGAGGGAAAGAGCTGGCTTTGAGGTCCGTGATGTGCATTATACTCATTATGGAAGGTTATGTCCTGTTGAAACACCTGAAGGGCCAAATATAGGATTAATTTCATCTCTCTGTGTTTATGCAAAAATAAATGATCTTGGTTTTATTGAAACACCTTATAGAAAGACAGAGAATGGGAAAGTGGATATGACGTCCGGTGGCATAATATTTCTTAGTGCCGAGGAAGAGGAGGCCAAAGTTATTGCACAGGCAAATGCTCCCTTAGGTGCTGACGGGGTATTTAAGAATCCAAGGGTCAAAGCAAGATATAATGGTGATTTTCCGCTGGCTGACGCCGACAAAGTTGATCTGATGGACGTTGCACCTAACCAGATCGCTTCTATTGCTGCTTCATTGATCCCGTTTCTGGAACATGATGATGCAAACAGGGCCTTAATGGGCTCTAATATGATGCGGCAGGCTATTCCTTTAATTCAGCCCGAAGCACCTATTGTTGGAACCGGAATAGAAGGACATGTTGTCAGAGACTCAAGACTCCTTGTTATTGCTGAAGGGGATGGAATAGTTGAATATGTTGATGCCAATGAGATAGTTATAAAGTATAAACTGAGTGAGGATGAGAAATTTGCAAGTTTTGAAGGAGAAATAAAGAGATATAAATTACCAAAATATAAGAAAACAAACCAGAACACTTGTATTAACCTGAAACCAATAGTCAGAAAAGGGGATAAAGTTACCAGGGGGCAGATACTTACCGAAGGATATGCTACCAAAGGTGGTGAGCTTGCCCTGGGAAGAAACCTGAAAGTAGCTTTCATGCCCTGGAAAGGTTATAATTTTGAAGATGCTATAGTAGTATCTGATAGTGTTGTACGCGAGGACCTGTTTACTTCGATACATATAGATGAATATCTGCTGGAAGTGCGGGATACAAAAAGAGGTCTCGAAGAACTTACATCAGATATACCCAACGTAAGCGAGGAAGCAACCAAGAATTTAGATGAGAACGGATTAATAAGAATAGGCGCTGAAGTGAAACCGGGAGATATTCTTATTGGAAAAATAACTCCTAAAGGAGAGTCGGATCCCTCACCTGAAGAGAAGTTGCTGAGGGCAATATTTGGTGATAAAGCAGGGGACGTAAAGGATGCCTCTTTAAAAGCTCCACCCTCCCTTGAAGGAATTGTGATTGATAAAAAGTTATTTTCCCGCTCCATTAAAGATAAAAAATTGAAGACCTCAACAAAGCCGATCCTGGATAAGATTGAAGAGGAGTTTCAGCGTAATACGGCAGAGCTTAAGGGGAAGTTAATAGATAAATTGTTTATACTGGTAAATGGCAAAACATCCCAGGGAGTGAAGGACTATTTTAATGCTGAGGTAATTGCCAAGGGAACGAAATTTACACAAAAAATTCTTCAGGAAATAGACTATCAGAATGTTAATCCTGGTAAATGGACTACTGACAAATCCAAGAACGATATTATTAAAACATTAATTAATAATTATCTGATAAGATATAAAGAGTACGATGCCATTTACAAGAGAAAAAAATACAATGCTACTATAGGCGATGAATTGCCGGCAGGTATAATTCAGCTTGCCAAAGTATACGTGGCTCAAAAAAGAAAAGTGAAGGTTGGAGACAAAATGGCCGGCCGTCATGGAAACAAGGGAATAATATCCAAGATTGTAAGGCAGGAGGATATGCCTTTCCTTGAAGACGGGACATCTGTGGATATCATTCTTAATCCACTTGGCGTGCCATCAAGGATGAACCTGGGCCAGATATATGAAACTGTTCTGGGCTGGGCAGGTAAGGAACTGGGAGTGAAATTCTCAACTCCCATATTTGATGGGGCAAAGATTGACCAGATAAATGAATATACTGAAAAGGCAGGATTACCCATTTATGGCAAAACATATTTGTACGATGGCAATACCGGTGAACGGTTCGACCAACCGGCAACTGTCGGCATAATATATATGATGAAACTCGGACATATGGTTGACGATAAGATGCATGCCCGATCAATAGGGCCCTATTCTCTTATCACCCAGCAGCCTCTTGGCGGAAAGGCACAATTTGGGGGCCAGCGATTCGGTGAAATGGAAGTATGGGCTCTTGAAGCATTCGGTGCATCCCATATCCTGCAGGAAATACTGACTGTAAAATCAGATGACGTTGTTGGAAGGGCTAAAGCGTATGAAGCTATTGTTAAGGGAGAACCTATGCCTGCCCCCGGCATTCCTGAGTCACTAAACGTGTTATTGCACGAGCTTAGAGGATTGGGATTAAGTATAAACCTTGTTTAATAATACAAAACTAATTATCAGCATATGTTGTATAAAAAGGATAACAAAATAAAAAGTAATTTTACAAAAGTTTCTATCGGACTTGCCTCACCCGAAGAAATACTGGAAAGATCAAGCGGCGAAGTATTGAAGCCGGAAACAATAAATTACCGTACTTATAAGCCTGAACGCGACGGACTGTTTTGTGAACGTATCTTCGGTCCTGTTAAAGACTATGAGTGCCACTGTGGAAAATACAAGAGAATACGTTATAAAGGTATAGTATGCGACAGATGTGGAGTCGAGGTAACAGATAAGAAAGTAAGACGTGAGAGAATGGGGCATATTTCACTGGTAGTGCCCGTGGCACATATCTGGTATTTCAAATCCATGCCGAATAAAATCGGCTATTTGCTGGGATTACCTTCAAAAAAGCTTGAAAGTATAATCTACTATGAAAAATTCGTTGTTATCAATCCGGGAGTCAAGTCTGCTGATGGGGTAAAATATCTTGATTTCCTTACTGAGGAAGAGTATATTGAAATTCTGGAATCATTGCCAAAGGAAAATCAACTTCTTGATGATAAAGATCCTGATAAGTTTATTGCCGACATGGGTGCTGAAGCTTTATACAAGCTACTGGAAAGACTTGACCTGGATGATTTATCATACTCGTTAAGACATAAGGCCAGCATTGAAACTTCACAGCAGCGTAAGAATGAAGCATTAAAGAGGTTGCAGGTTGTCGAGGCTTTCAGGGCTTCGAAAGGAATAAACCGTCCTGAATGGATGATCGTAAAGGTAGTGCCTGTGATACCTCCTGAATTGAGACCATTGGTTCCACTTGATGGAGGCAGGTTTGCCACTTCAGATCTTAATGACCTTTACAGAAGAGTGATAATTAGAAATAACAGGCTAAAAAGGCTTATAGAAATTAAGGCACCTGAAGTTATCCTGCGTAATGAAAAACGTATGCTCCAGGAAGCTGTTGATTCACTTTTTGACAATTCAAGGAAGTCAAATGCTGTTAAGACTGATGCAAACAGGCCGCTGAAATCATTGAGCGACAGTCTTAAAGGCAAGCAGGGCCGTTTCCGCCAGAACCTTCTTGGCAAGAGAGTGGATTACTCTGCCCGTTCTGTCATTGTTGTAGGTCCCGAACTCCAGTTGCATGAATGCGGATTGCCAAAAGAAATGGCTGCAGAGCTATTTAAGCCTTTTATAATAAGAAAGCTTATTGAAAGAGGAATTGTGAAGACAGTTAAATCAGCAAAGAAGATAGTTGACAGAAAAGATCCAGTTGTCTGGGATATCCTCGAGAATGTTTTAAAGGGCCATCCTGTTTTACTTAACAGGGCACCAACATTGCACCGGTTAGGTATTCAGGCTTTTCAGCCTAAGTTAATTGAAGGTAAGGCAATTCAGCTGCATCCTCTTGTATGTACGGCATTTAATGCTGACTTTGACGGTGATCAGATGGCTGTTCATTTACCCCTTGGAAATACGGCAATTCTTGAAGCCCAGATATTAATGCTGGCTTCCCATAATATCCTTAATCCCGCTAACGGCGCGCCAATTTGTGTCCCTTCGCAGGATATGGTACTCGGACTTTATTATATGACCAAGGCCCACAGAAGCTCGCCTGATGATATTGTGAAAGGTGAGGGGCGGACATTTTATTCACCCGAAGAAGTTATCATTGCCTATAATGAAAATAAAATTGAACTGCATACGATTATAAAAGTAAAAGTTAATGATATTGAAGGGGGGAAACCGGCGAAGAAAGTCATTGAAACAACGGTCGGAAGGGTATTGTTTAACGAGGTCGTTCCAAAAGAAGTAGGATTTATAAATGAACTGCTGACGAAAAAATCTTTAAGAGATATTATTGGGACGGTACTAAAGAAAACCGGTACGGCAGCTACTGCAAAGTTCCTTGATGATATCAAGGATCTGGGTTACCAGATGGCGTTCAAGGGAGGCCTTTCATTTAATCTTGACGATGTTATCGTACCCTCTCAAAAGCAGGAACTTGTGGATGAAGGTTATGAACAGGTAGATGAGGTACTTAATAATTATAGTATGGGATTTATAACCAACAATGAAAGATATAACCAGATAATAGATATATGGACCCACATAAATGCAAAGCTTACCCAATCCCTGATGAAAGATTTATCATCAAGTAAGTACGGTTTTAACCCTGTTTATATGATGCTGGACTCAGGTGCCAGGGGTTCCAAGGAACAGATCAGGCAGCTATCCGGCATGAGAGGCTTAATGGCTAAGCCTCAAAAGTCAGGTGCCACGGGTTCAGAGATTATTGAAAATCCTATTTTGTCAAACTTCAAGGAAGGATTATCGGTACTTGAATATTTTATTTCAACACATGGTGCAAGGAAGGGACTTGCAGACACAGCACTTAAGACTGCTGATGCAGGGTATCTAACACGAAGACTCGTTGATGTGTCACAGGATGTGATAATTACTGAAGAAGACTGTGGTACGTTAAGGGGACTGGTTGCTACGGCAATAAAGAACCAGGAAGAAGTAGTAGAGTCTCTTTATGAAAGAATTCTGGGCCGCACAGCCGTTCATGATGTCTATCATCCTCTGACAGGTGAATTTATAGTATCTTCAGGTGAGGAGATTACTGAAGATATATGCAGGATTATCGAAGATTCTCCCATTGAGCAGATAGAAATCAGATCAGTACTTACCTGTGAATCAAAGAAAGGGGTTTGTGCCAAGTGTTACGGAAGGAACCTTGCAACAGGAAGGATGGTACAAATGGGAGAGGCAGTAGGTGTCATAGCTGCCCAGTCAATAGGTGAACCGGGGACACAGCTGACATTAAGAACTTTTCATGTTGGAGGTACAGCGTCAAACATAACTGCTGAATCCAATATCATTGCCAAGTATGACGGGATTGTTGAGATTGATGAACTCAGGACTGTTGAAAGCAAAAACGGGGAGGGTAAAAAGATCGATATTGTTATCGGGAGGTTAGCTGAGCTAAGAATTATAGATAAGAAGACCAATATTGCCCTTGCAACACATAACATACCTTATGGAGCCAAATTATATATTAAGAATGGAGCCGAAGTTAAGAAAGGAAATATAATTTGTGAATGGGATCCTTATAATGCAGTTATCATCTCAGAAACAAACGGGAAAATCTCATTCGAAAATGTTATAGACGGCATTACCTTTAAAGAAGAATCTGACGAACAAACAGGTTATAGAGATAAAGTAATAATTGAAACGCGTGATAAATCAAAAAACCCCGGCATCAGGATTTTAAATGAAAAGAACGAGGTTCTTAAAATTTATAACCTGCCTGTAAGTTCTCATATTTCAGTAAATGAGAGTGAACATGTAAATGCAGGGGATATACTTGTAAAGATACCAAGAGCAGTAGGAAAATCAGGAGATATTACGGGGGGTCTTCCAAGGGTAACCGAATTATTTGAAGCACGCAATCCATCAAATCCGGCAGTAGTATCTGAAATTGACGGAGAAGTTGCTTTTGGAAAAGTCAAGAGGGGAAACAGGGAAATAATTATTACATCAAAAACGGACCAGGTAAAAAAATATCTTGTTCCCTTATCAAAGCAGATATTGGTGCAGGAAAATGACTATGTAAGGGCTGGAATACCCTTATCTGACGGAGCTATTACTCCTGCTGATATTCTTGCTATTAAAGGACCTACAAAGGTTCAGGAATATATTGTAAATGAAGTACAGGAAGTATACAGGCTTCAGGGAGTGAAGATTAATGATAAGCATTTTGAGGTTATTGTACGTCAAATGATGCGCAAGGTTGAAATTGTTGATCCGGGTGATACTAAATTCCTTGAAAGACAAGTAGCTGATAAATGGGAGTTTATGGATGAAAATGACTGGATATATGGTAAAAAGGTCATTGAGGACTCCGGCGATTCACAGACTATAAAACCCGGTCAGATTATAACAGCCAGGAAATTGCGTGACGAAAACTCATTATTAAAACGCAAAGACCTGAAACCTGTGCAGTCAAGGGATGCTATACCCGCCACATCGAGCCAGATATTACAGGGTATTACAAAAGCTGCATTGCAGACGCAAAGTTTTATGTCGGCAGCTTCATTCCAGGAGACAACAAAGGTCCTTAATGAAGCAGCCATACACGGCAAGATTGATAACCTTGAGGGACTCAAGGAAAATGTAATTGTCGGACACCTGATACCGGCCGGTACAGGAAACAGGAGATTTGATGATTTAATAATAGGATCTAATGAAGAATATGAGCAGCTTACACAGGAAACAAAACCGGATGAAAAAGCATATAGTGAATCAAAATAAAACTCAAGATGGAAGAAAAACAAAAGAAAAATCAAATCAATATTGAACTTAAAGAAGATGTAGCGCAGGGTATTTATTCAAATCTTGCAATAATCACACATTCTACATCCGAGTTTGTTCTCGATTTTGTAAGAGTAATGCCCGGCATACCCAAAGCAGAGGTCAAATCAAGAATAATACTTACCCCTGAACATGCCAAAAGGCTTTTATTAGCTTTGAAAGACAATATAGCAAAATTTGAATCTGTAAACGGACAGATAAAGAACGTAGACGTTCATAATGCCCCCATTATACCTATGAATTTTGGGGGCCCCACTGCCCAGGCTTAATTTAAATTTCATATCCTGGAACACCTTTTTTATAATCTTTCTAAAATATTTCATTCTTCTTGATGTTTCTTCAATTTATTTTATATTTGTCCCTTTGATTTTTAATGAGATAGCAAATATTTAATTGTTATATAGCAAGTTAATTAAATCTTTAAAAAATGAGAATATTAGTTTGTTTAAGCAATGTCCCTGACACTACTACCAAAGTGAAGTTTAAGGAAAACAATATCGCTTTGGATAAAACAGGAATACAATGGATTATAAATCCGTGGGATGAGCTGGCATTAACGAGGGCACTGGAGCTCAAGGAAAGTCCGAATTCTGCTGTGGATAAGGTCACGGTTATGACGGTCGGACTGCAGGATACGGAGGCCACAATAAGAAAAGCCCTGGCAATAGGTGCCGACGATGCGATAAGAATTAATGCCGAACCTGTCGATGCTTATTTTGTGGCCCAGCAGATGGCAGAGGTTATAAAAATAGATATGTATGAAATAATTCTATGCGGAATAGAGTCAAGTGATTATAATGGGTCAACTGTTGGAGGAATGATTTCGGAGTTTTTGAATATACCTTCTGTTTCTGCAGTGTCGGCCTTAAATATCGAGGGTGAAGATATTGCACTGAATAGAGAGATAGACGGCGGGAAAGAGGTGATATCAATATCTGCTCCTTTCGTTGCCATTGTTCAGAAAGGCATTTCCATAGAACCACGTATAGCATCAATGAGAGGTATAATAATGGCAAAGAAAAAGCCTTTGAATGTTGTGCAGCCATCTGGTACCGATGCTTTGACAGAATTTACAGAGTATGAATTACCCAAACCAAAAGCTGCATGCAGGATGATTGATGCTGGCAATGTTAAAGAACTGGTTGAATTACTAAAGAATGAAGCAAAAGTAATACAGTAAACAAAATAAAAAATAATAAAATAATTAATAATCCAATTATCACATCATGGCAGTACTAGTATACACAGAAAACTGGGAAGGCAAGTTTAAAAAACTTGCTTTCGAACTGGTATCATACGCTTGTAAGTTAGCCGGGATGCTTAATACATCAACCACAGCAATATCGATAGGTAATGTTGACAATAATGAATTAAGCAAGCTTGGCCAATACGGAGCGGATAAGATACTAACTATTCAGGGTGATAAATTTAATGTTCTTGATAATAAGCTCTATTCAGCAGTTATTAGTCAGGTCGCTGAAAAAGAAAATTCTGATATTATCATATTATCAAATAATAATACGGGGAAAGCTATTGCTCCCAGATTATCTGTCCGCTTAAAAGCCGGACTGGTGACCGGGGTGATAAATGTTCCTGTTTCTCTCGAGCCTTTTACTGTTAATAAAAAGGTTTACTCAGGTAAAGCCATTTCAAAAGTAAAGATCAAAACAAAAATCAGAATATTAACTCTTGCACAGAATTCATACGGACTGGTTGAGGCCGGCAGGAAAGCAAAAATAGAAAGCTTCACTCCTGAAATAAGTGCCGATACGACTATAACAAATGTCATAAAAACTGAAAAGCAGGCCGGCAAAGTCATTCTGACCGATGCCGAGATTGTAGTATCAGGAGGGCGGGGAATGAAATCACCTGATAATTGGGGACCCATAGAGGAGTTAGCCGGACTTTTGGGAGCTGCTACGGCATGTTCGAGGCCTGTGTCGGATGAAGGCTGGAGGCCTCATGAGGAGCATACCGGACAAACAGGTAAAATTATTGCTCCCAACCTGTACATAGCTGTTGGAATATCCGGAGCTATACAGCATCTGGCAGGAATAAGCTCATCAAAGTATATTGTCGCTATAAATACAGATAAGGATGCCCCTATCTTCGAAGCTGCTGATTATGGCATTGCTGGCGATGCTTTCAAGGTTCTTCCCGAACTCATTAAAGCTGTCAGGGATGTTAAATCATAAGGCATCAATAATAATCCCGGCATTTAAATTTCAATTATTATGCTTATCAGTTAAATGCTTTTAATGATGGTTAAGCAAATAATTTTCGTTCTGATATTATTTTCTGCGATTTATTTCTTTTACTATAATGTAAAAATTATTGCCCGCAATATAAAACTTGGTAAGGATATAAGTATTAATGATAACCGCGGGAAAAGATGGATGCTGATGTTTAAGGTTGCCATTGGCCAGTCCAAAATGGTCGTTCGTCCGGTATCAGCTATCATGCATATTCTGGTATATGTGGGATTTATTATCATAAATATAGAAATGCTGGAAATACTTATTGACGGCATTTTTGGTACTCACAGGTTATTTTCCTTTGTAGGGAGCTTTTATAATATTCTTATTTCTGTTTTTGAATTCTTTGCACTTGGTGTGATGTTTGGCTGTATAATCTTTCTTGTTCGCAGAAATATTATAAGGTTAAAAAGGTTCTGGAATAAAGAAATGACATTGTGGCCAAGGACAGATGCCAATATTATACTTATCACCGAGATTCTGCTAATGAGCGCAATTTTATTAATGAATGCCTCAGATACCGTTCTGCAGTCACTTCCTGGAAATCATTATGCTGATGTTGGTGGTTTTACTGTTAGTTCATTTATTGCTCCTTTGCTTACCAACATATCGGGGAACAATTTAATATTTATTGAGAGATTCTGCTGGTGGTTTCATATAGTTGGTGTGATGGCCTTCTTAAACTATATTCCTTATTCCAAACATTTTCATGTCTTTCTGGCATTTCCAAATGTCTATTATTCCAAGCTAAAGCCAAAAGGAGAAATAGCAAACATGCCATCAATTACCAGGGAGGTTAAACTTATGCTTAGTGAAGATAACAATGTACCGGTTGAGGAGGAAGCAAGCGAAGAGGTTTCGTTCGGAGCAAAAGATGTGAAGGACCTTACCTGGAAGAATTTAATGGACGCATACACATGTACGGAGTGCGGAAGATGCACATCCGGCTGTCCGGCCAGCATTACCGGTAAAAAGTTGTCACCAAGAAAAATTATTATGGACACACGTGACCGGCTGGAGATTGTTGGTAGAAATATTAATAAAAAGGGGAAAGATTTTGATGACGGGAAATCTTTGTTTGATTTTATATCACATGAGGAACTATGGGCTTGTACAACATGTAACGCCTGTACTCTGGAGTGCCCTGTTAACATTGATCATGTTTCGATAATAATTGAGCTGCGAAGATTTCTGGTTATGGAAATGGCCTCCGCACCAGGAGAGCTGAATTCCATATTTACAAATATTGAGAATAATGGAGCACCATGGCAGTTTTCACCTGAAGACCGGTTGCTGTGGACTGAAAAAAATGAAGTTCCTGTTATGGCGGATTTATATGCCAGGGGCATAAAACCTGATTACCTGTTCTGGGTAGGTTGTGCAGGTGCTTTTGATGACAGATATAAGAAGGTTGCCAGGGCATTTGCAAAAATTCTGAATCATCTGAAAATAAATTATGCAGTATTGGGCACTGAAGAATCCTGTACCGGTGACCCGGCGAGGAGGGCAGGGAACGAGATGGTTTTTCAAATGCAGGCTCTGACAAATATTGAAGTATTAAATGGTTATGAGGTAAAAAGTATTATTACTATTTGCCCGCATTGTTATAATATTTTTAAAAATGAATATCCTGCGCTGGGAGGTAACTATAATGTTATAAATTATGCACAGTTTTTAAAACAGCAGATAGATTCCGGAAATCTTAAGATCAGTTCGGACATATTTGCGGACAAGTCGATTACATATCACGATCCCTGTTACCTGGGCAGGTGTAATAACATCTATGATCCTCCGCGTGAGGTGCTTAATACCATTCCGTCGACAAAGGTAGAAATGAAAAGAAACAAAAGCTTTGCTTTGTGTTGTGGCGCGGGGGGCGGACAAATGTTTAAAGAGGCTGAAAAAGGTGATAAGGAAGTTTTCATTGAACGTATTGAGGATGTGCTGGAAACAGGAGCGGATATTATAGCTACAGCATGTCCGTTTTGTATGACAATGCTTACAGATGGCATAAAATATAAAAATAAAGAGGAAGAAGTAAAAAATTATGATATCGCCGAACTTATAGCTTTGTCATTGAACCTCTGAATATGTTAAATATCTGAAATTATATAACCTGTTAATTTAAATTGATATGGAAAATACAGCTAACTTGAAAAGTGGTGAATTTCTTGTAAAGGAAACAGATGCTCAACGTGTATTTATTCCCGAAGAATTCAGTGAGGAGCAGAAGATGATTGAAGAAACATGCTATGATTTTATTAATACGGAGATTTTCCCTAACCTTGAGAGGATAGACAATATGGAAGAGGGCCTTATGCCGAGGCTGTTAAGAAAAGCCGGAGAACTGGGATTGCTGGGTGTCGCAATTCCCGAAGAATACGGGGGATTCGGACAAACTTTCGTTACCCAGATGCTGGCATGTGAAGCATTTGGGGCAGGCTATTCCTATGCAGTAGCCTATTCGGCCCATACGGGCATAGGCACATTACCGATAATGTATTATGGCAATGAAGAACAAAGAAAGAAATACGTATCCAAGCTGGCTACGGGTGAATATCTTGGTTCATACTGCCTGACTGAGCCCGGAGCAGGCTCTGATGCCAATTCAGGAACTACCAATGCTGTATTATCTGAGGACGGGAAATACTATATCCTCAACGGACAGAAGATGTGGATAACAAACGCCGGTTTTTCGGATATACTTACTGTTTTCGCAAAAATCGACAACGATCGTGTATTGAGTGCATTTATTGTTGAAAGAGGTTATCCGGGTATTACTTTTAATCCCGAAGAAAAGAAGATGGGAATAAAAGGCTCCTCAACAAGGCAAATATTCTTTAA
>CAZOLY010000052.1:0-19282 GCA_964580815.1 uncultured Bacteroidales bacterium | reverse complement strand
TATATATATTTTACTGTAGATCCTGCTGACAAATTATTATTAAATTTATGCGCATATATAAGATTTATAGAATATTCATTTGGCTGGAAACTCTCTAAAACGTGTGAAGAACCAGCATAGTATAACCTGCCCCAGTCAAAATAAGTAAAATCTGCGCCTATAGCATTTTTTTCATTCCATTTATAAAATGACATAATATTTGCAGCGAACTCACCTTCACTGAGCCCGCTTATCTGGGGAATGAAGGAAATATACAAACCTGCATTTTTATCTGATTTTATAAGCAGTGATGGATTCTGGTACGGGAGTGCAAAAAAGCTTTTACCTGTTGATGTTACCCCGGTTTCACCCATGCCTCCAGATCTGGAATCAATACTTAGCAGCAGGTAGGGTACAGTAAGGAATATCGGATTACTTTGTGCTTTAACTGCATTTGACAGGTACACCAATAATATTAAAAGAATATATTTTTTCATTACGCATATCGGGTTTAATTTGGCTGCAGTATATAACGGCAATATTTATAATATATTGTCCATTTTTCACCGGGGCCTGTATTTATTGAAACATATGATAATTCTAAACTACAACTCCTTTTTTCAAGATGATATTTGCATATAAAGCTGATTCACTTGTAGCGATTATAGCATACGCTTTTTTGGCTCTTTCATAAAAAGCGAACTTTTCTATGTATTCAAATTCCTTAAAAGGTTCTTTGCTTTCCAGAATTATTTTCCTGTATTTGTTCCAAATAACCGGTTTAATATTATCACCGGGAGGTACTGCCATTAATCCTACAGGTGATTCAACGTAGGTATCCAGAGGAAAAAAGTTTAATATTGCTTCTAAAATTTCAGGAATTCCATGTCCATCCAGGCGGACAAGTCTTTGAGCTATTGAAGCAGCAGGAAAATTTCCATCGGCAATAACTATTTCATCACCGTGTCCCATCTCCATAAGTATCTTAAGGAGATCAGGGCTTAGAATATTTGGTATATTTTTTAACATTTAATAGACTCCATTTTTCATTTAATTTCTTCATCGAATACAACGGCAACTTTTCCACATTTGCCACTTGCCATAAGCGAATAAGCACTGCCAGCCTCATTCAGCATAAACCTGTGTGTAATTAACTTCTCAGGTTTAATATTCCATCTTACCAGTCGTTCAACAAGCTCCTCCATGCGCCAGATATTTGTTACCCAGGAACCATAAATAGTTTTCTGGTCGTGAATAATGTCTCTCGATGGCTGAAACTCACATGTGCCTCCTTCTCCAAGAAATACAATTTTCCCCCATTTGCGTGCCGCTTGTATACATGTAAAGCGTGCCTTGTTACTGGCAGAACAATCGATTGATTTTTCCACACCATTTCCCGAAGTCAGATCCCGGATTTGCTCAACATTATCATCACCAGCTTTAATTACTTCATCAAAGAGGCCTGTATTTTTCGCAATTGTTAATCTTTCATCAATAACTTCAATTCCAAATATTTTTTGAGTGCCCATTGCTTTACATAGCATAGCTGAAGCCAGTCCGACCGGACCCAGGCCGGTTATCAGCACGGCATCATTTCCGCTAATACCGATTTTTTCTATTCCTTCATATACTGTTCCGAAACCACATGCAACCTGTGCACCATCGGAGTAGCTCAGCTCATCCGGCAGGCAGACAAGATCTTTTTCTTCAGCAAGCAAATATTCTGCCATACCACCATCACGTTGCCATCCATAGGCACGCCTGTACTTACTTGTACACGAAATCATATATCCACGTCTGCAATCGTTACAAACGCCACAGCCGGAAATATGATAGACAATTACACGATCATCTTTTTTGAACCGGCGGCAACCGGGGCCAGTCTCTACAATTTGACCGGATGGTTCATGTCCGGCAATCATTCCGGGCTGATATCCTTCGGGACCTTTGCCCATATGTTCATGGTATATGCATCTAATATCCGAACCGCATATTGTAGATGATTTCATCTTTATTAATACTTCACCATGCCCGGGAACAGGAATATCAAATTTCTTTAATTCAACTGTACTATTTCCGGGCAGAATTGCACCAATCATTTTTTCCATAATTTTTTCCTTACTTTATTAAATATTTATTTATGAAATAATTTCTCCCTTTAAATCCCACAAATCTTCCCATGTCTGGTTTTCTTTCCAGAGAAACACCTGCCCTTTTATTAACCTGCAATTTTTATCTATCTTTGAAATCTCCTGCATATCTTCATCTGTCAGATTAACATTAACTGCTGCTTCAAGATTTTCAAAAAAATGATTTACAGAAAATGGAATCGGAATATGCCCGCATTGAATTGCCCATTTAATTGCAACCTGGGCCGGAGTTATATTTAATCTTTCTGCAATACTGGTTAGTACTATATCTTCAAGGTCAACCGTATCTTCCGGTGCTCTGTCGCGCTCAGGGCGTCCTGGTGAACCGAGCGGACAATAGGCAATTGGCTGAATATTGTACTTCAAACAAAACTTGGACAATTCAGGCTGCTGAAAATGGGGATGCAATTCCATTTCGTTGCAGGCAGGTTTTATTATTGCATCTCTTAATAGAAGCTTCAACTTGGGAATAGTCATATTTGAAGTTCCGATATTTTTAACGAAACCCTCATTAACCAGTTTTTCCATCTGGCGCCAGGTCTTCATATAATTTTCATGAATGTAAGGTTTTGCGTTCGGATTCCGCGATGTAACATCGCATTTAGGCGGATGATAATTCGGAAAGGGCCAGTGTACAAGATAGAGGTCAAGATAATCTATTTGAAGATCTGCCAATGACTGTCTGCATGATTCGGCAACTTTGTCGTGCATATCGTTCCAGACTTTTGAGGTAATCCACAAATCTTCCCGTTTAAGAAAACCGCTTTCAAATATTTCTTTCAGAACATAACCGATGTTTTTTTCATTCCCGTAAACTGAGGCGCAGTCAATGTGCCTGTAGCCTGAATAGGTTGCTTTCTTAACTGTTTCGGCTACAGTTTCTGCAGGAACCGAATCAGAGCCGAAAGTTCCGAGTCCGATGCACGGAATTTTATTTCCTGTGTAAAGAGTAACTCCCGGGATTAAATCCGGATTCAGTCGTTTTCCAATGGTTTCGTTCTTCATTTCTGCTTAAAAATAGCGATTAGTCACTGTTTTTTACCAGCTCGTTTACAGCGCCTGAAAGAAATATGTATGTGGCACTACTACCCACGACGCATTCATTCTCGCCCCAAAGGAATGGCCAGTCTTCTTTGTTTTCCGGAAAATCAGGCTTTAATATCAGCAGTCCGGGAACCATCCCGCCTGCAATAAAGCTAAAATCCGCCCTGTTATTTCCATATGTAACTTTTTTTGATACTGTCCCTACGGATGAAACAAAGGAAATATTCGAATAAGGATGGCAGCCAAATATATAGTTAAGTCCTTTATAGACATATTCAGGTCCGATAATATCAGGGAAAGCTTTATGGGCATAATAGTTAGCGATAGCCCAGTTTATTATCGTGGAATTTCCGCCCCATCCCCGTATAATTATAGGAACACCATACGGGTTTTCCTTATTTAGTCCGTCAACATATTCTTTGTATTTAAGAACATAATCCTTTAGCTTACTTTTATAAGTGCTATCCATGTAAGGAAAAGCCTGAACGGCTGCAGATATGCTCCATGCCAATGTGCTGTCAAGCGCCGGCCAGATCAGTTCATTAAACCGTCTGGAATATTGTTCGTCTTTTGTAGAAATATATAATTGAAGCGCTGCTATCAATTCAGTGTTGTTCCTGAACCATATTGCCCCTCCTGATGTATCAGCATTTTCATACAGACTGTTTTCTTCATCCCACAGGTTTTTAGCCAGGATTAAACATTCATCGGCAAGAGGTTTATTATAATTTTGCAGTGCGCGGTTTGCAGCTGCCAGGGCGCCAATGGAAAAATAATCCAGCCAGGGTATCCTGTTTGTAAATACCCATCTGTCGTCCATTGTACCGCTCGACTTCCCGTCAGATTCGTATTGCTTAAGATCCGGATTGTAAGGAAGATTATCCGTTTCTGTCGATGCATCGCCTAAATGATGATATTGATGGAGATTCGGGACAACAATTCCTCTTACAGGATGGCCAATATTTTTTAGCTGTGCAACTATATTTAATGTCCCGTGTTCTATTTGCTGCAAAATATCCGGCTTACCGTCAGGACGATGTATATCTACATATCTGGTTGCCTGATCAATAAATGTTTCATCGCGATCCAGGCCAAATTTTTCCCATGTGTCGACAAAGCTTAAAATAGCCCAGCAATGTGAAGCGGTCTGAATATCGAAATCACCGGCATCAAACCATCCGCCTACAGCTAATCCCGGGATACGTTCCAAAGATTTATATTTTGTATCTGTAACCGGACCCATGCTGTAGCCATCAAAGTGCTTATGATTTACAGGAGCCTGAAGGGCATCATCTAAAAACGGAACTCCATGCCAGATGCGGTATGCTTCGTTAACTAACATATGATCCATTTGCACCGGGAACCATACATCCAGTGTAGGATGCCAAATATCATTATAGACGCCGGGATCAATGATAAATGTATTTGTTTTTTGATCACCATATTTAATAAAATAAAGTCCGGGCTCTTTAACAGAAGTAAAATCAAACGTAACATAATTATATCGCAAATATTTACCCCACTGCTTCAGATCTGCTGTTAGTTTCTCAACGAACTTTCCTTCCGGCGTAACCTGAAAAACTGATGCTGTTTTTAACGGTATATCATTCTTATCCAGTTCAATGACAGCTATTTTTTCCTGTCCGGGATGATAACCGACCTGTGAAAATCCGATAACCGGAGTCCTTTTCCAGTCCGGTATTGCATTTGGTTCCAGATACCATTTCAACACTTCCCCTGATCTTTTTGGAGGTATTAAGCTGCGTACTATAAACCACCCGTTTTGTGCCAGGTTACGTCCGTCAAAAAGCATTAATTCTTCATCTTCTGATTGAATCTTTACAAAACGTTCCGGATCTTCAGGTGCCAGCAGAATTGTTTTTCCGGATGCAAGAGGTGTGGAGACAATAAATTCACCTCTTCCCTTGTCATCAAATGTTATATGACCGGCGTATTGAGGTATCTTTCTGTTTACCGGTTCAACTGTTGTGAGGCCGGATGGGTATAAAGGGAATATACCCGGTCTCCCGTCAGCCAGGTATGTTTTTTCAAAATACGAAGCAGGCAAAAATTCAAGATTAAGTCCTGCCTGGCCTTCAAGTTTTTCGGGAAGCGGTTTATCAAGATAAACACTGATTACTACACCTTCATCTCTGGCCGATACATTTACCCTGAAATTAAAATCATATTCCTCATACCGCAATACCACATCTATGCTGTTATTTTCCAAATCAACCTTACGTTCAACAACAGCCGGTATCAGGTCCCATTGTTCAGGCGTGTTCTGCAACCTGACCGCACCACCTGTGGCAGTTCGCACACCGTGATGTATAATTTCAATTCCCGCGGTTTTTTCGTCAAAAAACATACCGTTGTACTGGTTGTTAAAGACAAATACATTAACACCCGGTTTTTCAAAATACCCCGATTCATTTAACTGCAGCTTCTGGCAAAAAGAATAATTAATGACCAGAGAGAAAGTAACAATCAGGAAAATAAAACGATTACGGTTTTTACTATTTATTTGCATTATTTTGATTTATTTGTTGTTATGGACAGTCCGTGTCAGCAAGCAGCGTATCCCAGCAGTGCCAGAGTTCATCACCAAAGATCCTGGGATCCCTGATCCTGCCTTCTTTGGTTGTCCTGTTCCATTCAATACCCGTAAGGTTATCCTGGCCCTTGTTATATATCGTGTAAAAGGCATCGAATACAGGATCGTTAACAATACCGTAAGAAATATATCCGCCGTTCTCGGCACCTCCGGGCACAACATTGGTATACTTGATATCGCCGGTGTTGTTATCCCAGTTCCTGGTCCAGTCAATCCGTATCAGTTCATGGTCCTGGTCCGGACTCTGGTAGAGTATCCAGTACCCGCTTGTCCGGTCAAGCCTGGCCACTCCCTCGTACCATTTAAAGTTGGTATATCCTCCTATGACAGCAGTTTTTGTTATATACATTTCCCACTTTACTTCTTCCGTTTCCAGTATCTTACCTGTAAGTCTTGCCGAGTATGTAGCAGAGCCTATGGTGTAGTCATATGACCATGCCCAGGTCTTTTCTCCCTCGTATACTGCCTTATGTTTGAATGATTCCCTGAAGGCTGCTGCAGGCACGGCACCGGTAAATGCAATTACAAAATTCCATGCGCTGACTTTTGCAAATGCTGTTCCCCAGTGCTGGTAAGAAAGTGTGGATTTGGCTGATTTTAGAGTGTCGGAGTGGTCATTAAAATCTGAAAAGTCAATTATGAAAGACTCCTCAGGGAGCAGCTGCGGGGCATCCCCCTCTGAATCATCTTTCTTGCAGCCTGAAAATAATAACGAAATGATAATAAGTCCGGTTAGGAATAATCCTGTAAAGTTCTTAATAATTTTAGCCTGTTGATGTGTTTTCATAATTACTACGATTTTGTTTTTTATTAAAAATAGGATTTTCAATTTAATGATACAATATTATTATATTATCATTTTTAATATTTTTGAACCAAATTAAATTTATGGAGGAGGGAAAGACGAGGATAGACAAATGGCTATGGGCGGTGCGGATATTTAAGACTCGCAGCCAGGCCAGTGAGGCCTGCAGAAAAGGCAGGATCATAATAAATGGCATACAGGTGAAGCCTTCGAGGGATATAAAAGCAGGAGAAATTATACTAATAAGGAAGCCGCCGGCAGTATATACTTACAAGGTAAAAAGCCTGCTTCAGAAAAGGCAGTCTGCCAGGCTGGCACGGGAATGCTATGAAGATCTTACATCTGTTGAGGAGTTGAACAAGTTGAAGATTAACGAGACCCTTTTTTTCAAAAGAGACAGGGGAGCCGGCAGACCGACAAAGAAAGAAAGAAGAACGCTTGACAAGTTGAGGGAAGATTGATAAAAGCGAGGAGAATACCGGGCTTATTGGGGGAGATTAATTATTATATTAAAAGATTTAAGGTAATTTTGCAAAATATTTGGTAATTATTAATATGCTCATAGCACAGGAAAAAAGAAGAACAAATATTGCTGAATACGTGCTTTATATGTGGCAGGTTGAAGATGTAATCCGGGCGTATAATTTTGATATTGAGCTTATTGATGAGAATATTATTTCACAGTTTGATAAACCGGATCATATTAAAAAGGAGATCAAAAACTGGTATGCCAATTTGATTCTGATGATGCATGAAGAATATATAAAAGAGAAGGGGCACCTGAAATTTGTGAAAGATATAACCAACGATTTGAATAATCTGCATATAGAGTTGTTAACAAAAAAGAAAGACGCAAAATATACTGAACTATACAGATATGCTGAAGAAAATATAAGGGATTTTAAAAATAAGCTTCAGGATCCGGGCCTCAATGAGGTTGAGATTTGTTTAAGCGGACTTTATGCTTTATTATTGCTAAGGTTGCAGAAAAGAAGGATACATAGTGAGACAACACAGGCAATGATGACGTTTAGCTACCTGTTGGCCATGCTTTCCAAAATATATAAAGAACAGGCTATATAATCATAAAGAAAGTCTCTGATGAATGGAGGATCTGCATAAAATGCAGGCGCTGCGGAACAGAATGAACGTTTTTTTTGTTTGCTATTTATTGAAGCAATTAACAATCTCTCCTATAAAGAGCCTGTGAAAATCTTTTGAAGGGTAATTAAAAGCAGCAATTTTGGGGATTATAAAATTTTCAGGATTAAGGTCATGATAATAAAGTTTCCGGCATTCAAAAAACAGACGTGATTGTTCAAAACATACATTACCAAGGTTTGTCTGCAGCGGTCTCAGTCCGGTTGCTTCGACCTTATTTATATCTTTCCCGGACCTGGAACCACATATCTGAAGGATGTTCCTGTACTTTTCATCAAAAAAGCTCAAGGTAAAATATTCATATTTGTTGGCAAACCTAAACGTATATCTCTGGGGGCGGATAAAGCAGACAGCTATTGGTTTATTCCACAGGATACCCATGGTACCCCAGCTTGCTGTCATCATATTAAAGTCATCAGGCTTACCTGCAGTTATGAGCATCCAGTCATCACCAATCAGTTTAAATACATTTTCGTTCAGGAATTCAACCTCTGTTTTCCTGAAATTGTTACTTATTTTATCCATGATATTTCATTTGTTTACTTCCGTTACAGGTATTACCGTATTATTTAATTAGGCTCCAATTTATAAATGACTTGGCAAATTTTTACTATATTGGGCAAAATAAATAAAAAATAAGTCCTGAAAAAAACAAATGTTTGAATCATTAAAATTACTGGATAACATAAGGTTAAACTTTTCTCCCGGGTCATTATTTATATTAAATATTACAATAGCATTTATAATGTTCGGGGTTGCTTTGCAGATTAAAGCCGAGCACTTTAAAAGGGTGATGAAGAATCCGCGATCCACGATTATCGGATTTATTTCCCAGTTTGTCCTTCTTCCTGCAGTGACATGTGCTGTTGCCATTCTTTTAAGGAAATATATAACGCCGACAATCGGACTTGGAATGATACTTGTGGCTGCATGTCCGGGAGGTAACATCTCAAATTTTATTTCTTCCCTTGCAAAGGGAAATGTAGCATTATCAGTAAGTCTGACTGCCATTGCGACCTTGTCGGCAATAATCCTGACGCCCCTTAATTTCAAAATATGGGGAGAGATTTTTTTGCACTTCATGAGTAAAATAAATCCTGATCTCTTTCCGGATCTGAAGATAGATCCCATAAGCATGTTTGTAACCGTTTTTATTATTTTAGGGGTTCCATTATTTGCCGGGATGTATGTAAACGGGAAGTTTCCCGTAACCACGAATAAAATTGTAAAACCCATAAAAACGTTATCAATATTGATTTTTGCAGGGATGGTAATCTCGGCTTTTGCAAGCAACTATACTCATTTTATCAACCATATTAAATATATATTTATCATAGTGTTGATCCACAATGGTATAGCATTATCCACGGGTTTTGGTTTTGCTTCTCTCATGGGAGTCACCCGTTATGACAGGCGGTCAATAACTATTGAAACAGGAATTCAGAATTCGGCACTTGCCCTGGTTTTGCTGCTGGTTACCGGAATTTTCCCGCAACAGGGCATTGGAGGGATGGCATTTGTTGCCGCCTGGTGGGGAATATGGCATATATTATCCGGATTAGGCATTGCTTCATTGTGGTCGCTTAAGCCGGTCTCAGGTTATTAATTGAATCTCTGATATCATATGAGCAGAACTATAGACCAATGGACATGGGATTACTGGCTGGTACAACAGTATTCAAACTTATTTTACAGGAGTTATTTTAGAAAAATATATGTCAATAACCTGGATAATTTACCACGAAACCAGCCGGTAATACTTGCACCAAATCATCAGAATACATTAATAGATGCGCTGGCATTCGATTATTGCGCAAAATGCCAGCCTGTTTTTCTGGCCAGGGCAGATATATTCAAAGGCCGTATTCTTATTCATATTCTTAATTTCATGAATATTATGCCTATATACAGAATGAGGGACGGGGCATCAAACGTCAGGAAAAATGATGAAATTTTTGAAAAAACATTGTCTGTGCTAGAGAATAAACTTAATCCTTTATGTTTGTTCCCTGAAGGGTCGCATGGTGATAAAAGGAGGTTAAGGCCCTTGAAAAAGGGCATTTTCAGAATAGCCTTTATGGGACAGGAATACTATAAGGATAATCCTGGTGTTAAAATTGTACCGGTGGGACTGGACTACAGTCATTACCAGAAATTCAGAAGCACCCTGTTTATTAATTTTGGCAAGCCTATTGAAGTATCGGAATATTACAAATTATACACAGAGAATAGTAAAGAGGCTATAAACCGGCTAAGGGAAAGGCTGGCTGATGAAATGAAAAAATTAATGATTGACATACAAACGGAAGAATATTATGATTTATACCAGGGACTGCGTAAGATTTACAACTCAGAAATGAGGAAAAAACTGAAAATAACCGGCAAGTCATTACTTGATAAATTTATTGCCGACAAAAAGATGATTTCTATTCTCGACGAATATAGCGGGAGAAATCCCGAAGAAATTAGCTCCTTCAGCAATAAAGTGTCGGAATATTTTAAAGGACTGGATGAGTTGAACTTGCGTGACTGGGTATTGGGGAGGGACAGATACCCGCTTATAACACGAATACTGGAATCACTGGCATTATTTATTTTATTGCCTGTTCATATACTTGGCATTATAAACAACTATTTACCCTATAAAATACCGACCATTTTAATAATGAAAATAAAAGACCGCCAGTTTCACAGTTCATTTAAGCTTGTCTTGTCTATGCTATTCTTTCCGGTGTATTATGTTATCCTGATGATTTTGGCACTGGTATTTTTTGAGCCCTGGTGGTTAAAACTTGCGTATATCCTGACACTTCCCCTAACCGGATTATTTGCCTTTAGATATTATATAAGATTGAAAAAACTGTCGGCAAGGTTCAGGTACAGCAGCCTGGCAAGGAAAAAGAATAGTAAAATCCATGAACTTAAAATATTAAGAAAGGATATTATCAGCAGCATGAATAGAATTGTTGAACCGGCCATAAGCTAAAATAAGGATTAATGAAATTATCAGATAAAACAGTCTGGATAACAGGGGCCTCATCGGGAATAGGACAGGCCCTGGCTTCAGAGTATGTAAACAGGGGAGCCAAAGTTATTATATCGTCCCCGGAAGTGGACAAATTAAATGCACTCAGTAATAGTTTTAATTCTCTTCGTCCCGGATCTTCAATAGTTGTACCTCTTGACCTGGAGAAAAGAAATGAAATTCCCGGTATAGTTGCAAAGACCATAAAACAGGCAGGCAGGATTGACATATTGATAAACAGTGCAGGAATAAGCCAGAGATCACTGGTAATTGAAACACCTGTTGAAATTGACAGAAAAATATTTGAGATTAACTACTTTGGTCCGGTTGCATTAACGAAATCCGTATTACCTCATATGATTAATAGCGGGGGAGGGACAGTCGCCGTTATTAGCAGTATAGTGGGCAAGTTCGGATTTCCTTTGAGATCTGCATATTCTGCATCCAAGCATGCTTTGCACGGATTTTTTGAAACAGTAAGGATAGAGCTTAAAAAGGAAAATATTAATGTAACAATAATTTGTCCGGGCCGGGTACGGACAAATATTTCTGTAAATGCCATAACAAAGGACGGGAAATCATACGGGATAATGGATAAGGGGCAGTTAAAGGGAATCCCGGCAGAGAAATGTGCCGTAAAGATAGTAAGAGCTATAAGGAGAAATAGAAAGGAAGTGTACGTAGGAGGCAGTGAATTGTTAATGGTATGGATAAAAAAATATTTTCCCTGGTTTTTCTATTTATTATCATCAAAAGTAAAACCGGCGTAAAAAATTGAATAAATATTAGTATATTTAGTAAGAAATTATTCAATATTTGAGATTAGTAGATCCCTATGAATGAGAAAATTATAAGCGGTATTCAGCAGATCGGGATTGGTGTACCGAATGTTCATCAGGCATGGAAATGGTACAAGGAACATTTCGGGGTTGATATACGGGTTTTTGAAGAATCGGCTACTGCCGAGCATATGAGTCAATATACGGGCGGCCAGCCCCAGAAGAGGCATGCGGCACTAGCATTGAACCTTCAGGGCGGGGGAGGCTTTGAAATATGGCAATATACTGAAAGGATACCACAGGAGGCAAAATTCAAGATACAAATAGGGGATCTTGGCATTTATGCTGCCAAGATAAAAAGTAAGGATGTCAAGGCAACATATGATTTTTTCAAAACAAAGGACATAAATTTTATGACCGGTATTCATACTGATGCAAAAGGTCACATGCATTTTTTTATAAGAGATCCTTATGGCAATCTTTTTCAGATAGTGCCGAGCGGTTCATGGTTTAAAAATGAGAGAAAACTGACCGGTGCTTCATACGGAGCCATTATCGGGGTATCGAATATTGAAAACTCAAAGAAATTTTACGGCAGTCTCCTTGGATATGATGATGTGGTTTATGATGAAACTGGTGTGTTTGTAGATTTTGCGGTACTGCCGGGAGGGGACAGGAAGATAAGAAGGATGTTGCTGAGGCACAGCAAGCCCAGGCTCGGTGCTTTCAGTCCGATTTTCGGTTCAAGCCAGATGGAGCTGGTCCAGGTTCTTGACCGGGAGCCGAAGAGGATATACCATGACCGCTTCTGGGGCGATCTGGGGTTTATACATATATGCTTTGATATAAGGGGAATGAGCCTGCTACGTGAGGAATGCAAGGAAAAAGGATATCAATTGACTGTTGATGCCGGAGACACTTTTGATATGGGCGAAGCGTCAGGTGCTTTTTCCTATACCGAGGATCCTGATGGAACGTTGATTGAGTTCGTTGAAACACATAAAATACCGATTTTAAAAAAGCTGGGATTATACCTGAATCTAAGAAACAGGAAACCCGAGAAGTCCCTGCCGCGGTGGTTATTAAAGGCGATTTCCTTTAACAGGGTAAAAAATATTTAGAATTTGATTTTGCTGCAGGGCACAAAAAAAGCCACTGCTTTTATAAGCAGCGGCTTTTTGCCTGAAAATTATGAAACCTTAATTTCTTTTACAGTTTTTGCTGACTCTTTCTTTTTAGGGATAACAAGGCTTAAAATTCCGTCTTTATGTGAAGCCTTGATATTATTGGCATCAGCAGTTTCGGGCAAATTAAAGCAACGTGAGAATGAGCTGTAGCTGAATTCTCTCCTTAAGTAATCTTCTTCTTTGGTTTCATTTTTTACTTCTTTTTCTGAAGAGACGGTAAGTAAATTTCCGTCAAGGTTAACTTTAAAATCATTCTTGTCAAGTCCGGGTGCAGCTACATCAATTTTATAATTGCTTTTATTTTCAGTTATGTTAACTGACGGTACACTGCGGCCGCCATCCCAGCCAAAAAATCTTGGGAAAAGATCGCCTGAGAATATTTCATCAGCCAGGCTCGGCCAGTTTTCTGTTGTCCTTCTGATTAATGGTAACATTTTTTGGTCCTCCTTTATTTTAGTTTTATATTATTTTTTTGTCGTTTCAACGGATTATTTTCAAAAAATATGCCACTAACTTATAACTGCCTTTATGGCAGTTCAATTATATTTATTTATGACATAATGGCAGTTAATGAAAATTTGTTACTGATTAAAGTATCGGGAAATAGTGATTTTCTGAAGGGCAATTAATGTTGTATTAAAAGTGGACTTTCGTAAAAAAATTACTACTGGACAAAAGGGGTCTTTAGGAAGACAATTTTATAATGCATGGAAGTCATAAAAGCAGAACGGTATGCAAGTGAAAAAATAATTAATACAATATTGTTTATAATCATATACTTACCGGTATAATTTATCAATTTCTAAGTACATTAATTTACATTCAAAATTAAGGAAATTTGTGCTTTATGGGCAGATTAGAGCTATAATTTGAATTTTAAATGGTGCTTATTTTATTGCCAACACCAATTCTTAAACTGTAAATAAATATTATATTTACTTTATAATCATATTATTAAATTAAAATTAAACATTAAATAGAATGAGAAATATTTTAACTACTATAATAATATTGAATTTAATGATCAAGGCAAATGCATCGGATTATTATGTAGATCGGAATACTTCCAATCCACCTGGTAATGGTTCGCAAGAGAATCCATGGGTAACAATTTCGTATGCTTTGGCACAAATATCAGGAACAAATCATAATGTTTATGTTGCAGGAGGGATTTATAATACCCAATCGGATTCACATGGCTGGTATGAGATTTTCCCTATAAATATGAAAGATGGTATTTCACTTTTTGGTGAAGGCCAAGAGGTTACTATTATTGATGCAGATAGCACTAATACTGTAATTTCATGTGTAGGAGTGGAAAGTAATACTACATTAGCAGGTTTTACTATCACTGGAGGTAACAGTTTTTCAGGGGGTGGTATATATTGCAGTCAATCAAGTCTTTTAATTGAGAATAATATCATAACACATAATTATGGCTCTGAAGGTGCTGGTATTTATTGCGGTTCTACTTCCAATGCCTTAATAAGGAATAACATAATAAGTTATAATGAGGATAACGATGAAGTTGGTTGGAATGGTTTAGGAGGTGGGATACATGTTTCTTCTTCTTCTCCCGTGATTTTGGAAAATATTATAGAAGGTAACATAATTCGTGGAAATTATGCTGAAGGATTGTGGCATATTGGAGGAGGAGGAATAGTAAGCGAAGGCTCATCTCCAGTAATTATCCACAATACTATCAATAGTAATGGTTCTAAGTATGGGCCAGGGGGACTTGATTTTAGTGGATCATCCTCAGCAATACTGAGTCATAACTTAATTATAAGGAATATAGCTGAAAGAAGTACCTCGATTTATGGTGGTGGAGCGATTAGATGTAATTCTTCTTTAACAATCGAAAACAACACAATAGTTAGCAATAATGGACAGATAAGGGGTGGAATCTTTTGTTATAACAATTCTGATCCTGTAATTAAAAATAATATTTTATCTAATAACTCTGGTTATGCTATTTTCGAAGGTGATACTACAAGTGATCCACAAGTTTATTATAATCTATTTCATGATAACAGTACTGGATTATATTACAACGAGGGTCAAAGTGAGTTTACTACCTTAATGATAATGGAAGCACTCATCTCGGAGTGTGCAAACAATCTTGAGGGAGCCCCTCTCTTTGTAGACACCACAAATGATAACTATCATCTACTAACTGGTTCACCAGCTATTGATCAGGGTGATCCTAATAGCCCTTCAGATCCTGATGGGACAAGGGCAGACATTGGTGCTTTATATTTTCCGCAGGAAGGATTTTTGGTTAGTGTTTCAATTAAACAAGGTGAACAATCGGGCGATATAAATATAAACTATTCAATAATTAATTCCAATAGTACTGAAGTAAGTCTTTTATGTGAGTATAAAGCCCCATCAGCCTCTGAATGGAAAGTGGCAAGTGTTACCGGTGATACATCACAACTTGCACCGGGAAATTATGATGGCCTGGTTACATGGCATTCGACAGTAGACCTGCCAGCTATGGATATAGAAAATCTGATGTTCCGCATAACACCAAAAGATACTGAAATAGGATTACCTGATACGGTAATATTCCATCTTGATAATAATGAGCCCCCCTCTGTAAAGGTTAGCGATCCGGCCGGAGAACAGGAAGGAGATGTAACACTCGATTACAACCTGTCAGATAGTGAAAATGATACTTTGTCAATTTTATGTGAATATTATGATGATTTTACTTCGGGCTGGGTTAAAGCAAGTATAACGGGGGATACAACGGGAATTACATCAATAGAAGGAAGTATAACCTGGAATACTATGGCAGACTTACCGACGACTGCTGCATATATTAAGTTTAGAATTACTCCCAGAGATTTGGATATGGGTACATCAGATACAACGGAATTTATTTTGGATAACATTGGTGTTTCGACATTGACAATAAATACACAACTAACGGGAGAGCAAACCGGGGATATATTATTTGAATATACAATTTCAGATGATGAAAAAGATATAATAAGTCTTACTCCTGAGTATTCAACTGATGGAGGAGAGACATGGCATGATGCATCGATAACGGGGAATACAGGGGGGATAGACAGTCTTCATTATACCGGAAGCCTGGTATGGCATTCAGATACAGATTTGCCGGGAGCAGATCTTCTGACCGTAAGATTTCGTATAGTTCCTGATGATGGGACTATTGGGATATCAAGTGAGACAAATAATTTTCATTTGGATAACAATTCCGTACCATCAGTTGTCCTGGATAATAAGTATGAAGTTCATAATAGAGATATTACAATAAAATATAGTTTATATGATTCAGAGTATGACACATTGAGCATTTTTGCCGAATACTACGAGAGTTCAACATATGCTTTTATCAGAGCTGCCATAACAGGAGATACGGTTGGCATAGACAGTTCGGAATATTCGGGAAGCATAGTCTGGAAATCTTCAGATAATTTGCCTGATTTTTCAGATACAGTAATTTTTCGGGTAACAGTAATGGATATGGATACCGGACTGTCAGATACGCTGCGGATTTTACCTTTGTTGAGTGTAAATATCACCGCTGGCAGATATTCAATTTGTGAAGATGAATCGCTTGAATTGAATGCCGTACCCGAAGGGGGAACAGGTACATACGAGTATTCATGGACATCTGATCCTTCGGGATTTTCTTCTACGATAAGTAATCCTGTTGTTTTGCCTGAAATATCAACCAGCTATACTGTTGTTGTAGATGACGGTGAAAACACGGCAAGCAAATCCGTAACAATAACAGTAAATGCTTTGCCGGTGTTTGAAATCAGCGGGGAAGATGAGCTGTGCGCATACCAGTCAGGTGAACATTATATTGTTGAAAACAATGCGGATTATAAATATAACTGGAATATTGCAGGTGGCGATATTATATCCGGAGGAGGCAGTAATGAATTAACGGTTAACTGGGGAAGCCAGGGAGAGGGAAGTAAAGTTAGCCTGACTGTAACTGATTCTGAGACAGGATGTACATTAACTGAAGATTATATAATAAATATATTGCCAATTCCTGAGAAGCCGGAAATTATGCTAAAGGGCCAGCATTTATTAATCTGTTCTGATTCGGGGATGTTTTCTTACCAGTGGTATAAGGACGATTTACTGATTGAAAACCAGACCAGGCAGTTTTATTATGTAGATGATCCAGATCTGTCAGCCAGCTATTATGTTGAGGCTATACTTGAAAATACCTGCAGGACAATGTCCAATCCCTTTCAATTAAACACAAAATCAAGTGAGGACAAAGGATTTAGCAATAATATCGGGAGCTCACTTATTATATATCCGAATCCGAATGAAGGGATTTTTAACCTTGTGATAATAAATGAAATAAATGCACAGGTTAAAATACTTATAAGAGATAATTATGGAAGGATATTAAAATACATTGAGGCGGACAAGCAATCTGCTTATTTATCAACCGACATTAATATTATTGATTTTATAAACGGAATATATCTTATTGAAGTAACCTTTGACAATGAAACATATTTAAGAAAAATAATATTAAATAAATAAAACATAACTTAAATCTTAATAAAAATGATTATAAAGAAAATAAGTTTTATTGTATTATTAGTTTTTTTACTTCGTCAAATTACATATACACAGGAAGTAAAATTTACTCCCGGAGAAAATCAAAATATAAAATCCGAGATTAATACTTTGCTCGGGAAGTATGAAGAATATGCCAGCTTCTCAAAAGATGGTATAAATATCGATCCTGCTATGGTAAATAATTTTAAAGGCTTATTTAGCAGCACAAATATAAATGTTTATAATAATCTGGAGCCGGAACGGCCATTTGAACAAAATATAGCAGTAAATGAATATATTAATAAGATAGAGTCTTATTATCAAGGCGGACTGGAAGTAAAATTAAACTGGGATGTTGAACAACTGAGTAATCCATATAGCTTATTGTACGCTAAAAACAAATATCAGTTATATCTACCGGTTGAAATTAAGTTAATAGGACTTTATAAAGGTAAAAGGATACACAACACTATAGAATCTCTATATTTTGTTTTTAATTTGAAAAGAACCAGGGAAGGATTGTCAGATTTTAAAATTCATGCTATACAACTGATAAAGCCAGTCTTTCAAGGTCCGAAAAAAAGTAATATATACTTAAGTCTCCATGGAGCTCCTTTATACACTAAAATTTACAGCAAAGAGATTTTTAATAATGAAAACTGGAGTGCCAAAGGTGAGACAGGATTTAGTTTCGGAATAAAATTATCATACTTTTTTAGTGACTATTTTGGAATAAATACAGGTATTGGATATAGTAACTATAGGACGCAATACTTGCTAAAAGATTTTGACAATTATGGTACTAATACTTTGCAGGATGAAGATGAAGATGGAGATATTTATTATAAGTATTTTATTGATACTGACGTGAAAGAGTATTGTACATTGAATTACCTGGATATTCCTCTTGGCATTGTAATAAAGCCAGCAAAAGAAAGAAGGATAGTACCTTTTTTAAATTTCGGATTACAAATATCTTATTTATTATCATCAAATTTTAATGCAAGCGGACATTCTTCTTACCAGGGTTATTATCCTTATTACCATGTTGTCTTGTATGATCTGGAAGAATATGGATTTACAACCAGGGATATTGAAGAAAATGATGACTGGAAATTGAGCACATTTACAATTTCAGCATTTTTTTCACCCGGGGTATCTGTTTCGCTTTCCAGATCAATTTCACTTGGCCTAAATACGGGTATTTATATTGGATTAAATGATCTGAGATATGAAAAAGCAAAATACCGTGAAGATTTTATAAATACTACGGGGACAGAACCAAGTAAAATTAGTACACAAGCTTTCGGGCTCAACTTGTTTTTATTATTTAAATTATAATATTCTATTTTTGTCAGAGAATAATGTGAATTTATCAATCATATAATTTTGATTGCAACCGGGAACTGGTTTAATATGTATAAAAAATATTAACAACCAGTAGTTTATCACTACAAATAAAAAAATATAAATAATGATAAAATCGGGCAAAATTTACTATCAAATATATTTACTCCCATTTATATTTTTATTAATCTTAAATCTGCAGGGTCAGGATTACCGTCAAATTGTTGCTACTTCCGGCGGTTGTTATGGCATAGTCAATATTGAGAAAAAAAGTCAGATCAATGACAAACTTAAACTTAAGTTATCTGTCCAATGGGTAAATGAAGATTTACAACCTATTATTGATAATAAGTCTGTTGTTATACTTAAAAAGGAAAATCTTATAATAAATCCTGCAAATGTTATTTCAAGTACAGTATTTGAAGATACAGGATATATCTTTTTTAATAAATCATATGAATTAGATTTTGTTTTAAATAAAGACATAAAAGAAAAAAAAATATCATTTAATCTTACCTTTGATATTGCGCCAATGCAGAAGGAAGCAGACAAGTTGTCCGATTCCGAGGACATATCTTTCAAAAAACCAAAAACTATTGATATCGTTTATTCAATTGACGTGACT
>CAZOLY010000051.1:10318-19412 GCA_964580815.1 uncultured Bacteroidales bacterium | reverse complement strand
GCTTCTTATCTGCGAAGATAAATTGCTTTTTGGTTTGTTATCGGGATTTATATTAGTTATACTGTTATATTTCATTAAACCATTAAAGCTGAAATTAAAAAATGATATTGAATACAAAGCATTGGTTGGTATAGCATTAGCAATATTAATTCAGTACCTGATTGTAGCAAAGCATTATGCTCCAACTTATATGGTGCCAGCTTTTTGCTTATTTGTTTTTGGTATTTACCTTGCAACAAATATACTTTCACGTATTTTTGGTGAATTTCAAATTACATCTATTGTTAAAAATATTTTATACCTGGCTTTTGCATTATTAATTTTCGTCAGCACTTACAGGAATGTTATACTACATAACCAGGTACGTAAACAAGAAGTTGAAAAGTGGGCCCAAACATTGCACTTTATAAATGATAATATCAAAGATAAGACTGTACTATTAGTTCCCGGATTTTATGGAGCAGCTTATGTTGAAAGAGGGCTGGTCGAAGGATTGTTTTATGCCGGTAAATATAAGGCTACATACAGTAAGCTGTTGCAAAAACATTATCCGCATACATACTTTTATCTTCCCTTTCATAACAGATATTTTGATTGGCGGCTATTATGGGATAACGGACTGGACCTGGAAGAATTTATTAAAAACAATGAGGAAATATATATTTATTTCAGTACTGATGATATAAACCTGGCAAACAAGATATTCAGCGATTTATTATCTTATTGTCCGCCAAACACTATGGAGCAGGTGAGAATATATTATAACGATGGAACAAAAGAATCAATATACAGATTCAGATAGTCAATATTGACAATATCAGTCAATTCAATTATATGTAAGGCATTACGGGTAATATATTCCATTGGGGACAGCAAATATTAGTATAGTATCATAGTATTTATTAGTACAGTATCATAGTATTAAATCATAGTATATTTTTTTTAGGTTTAATTTTTAATAAGAAAATTTTATGTTCCTTTGTACTAAATTATAACTTAGCCTAAATTTGAAAAGGAAGTTTGTTACAAACCTGGCTTTTCTGCTTTCTCTAAATCTTTTAATCAAACCTTTATACGCCTTTGGGATAGATGTTTCAGTGCAAAATACCGTAGGGGCATCGGAATACGGAAAATATTTTATGTTACTTAATTTCTCGCTTATTCTTCAGATTTTGCTTGATCTGGGACTGGAAAATTTTAACCGGCGTGAGATAGCAAGACATAGCAGTCTTTTAGAAAAGTACCTTTCCAATATCATAACCCTCAAGCTGACACTCGGCGTGGTTTATTTTGCAGTATGTTCAGCCATAGGTTATTTTATATTGAAATTCGGAGCAAAAGAATTCAGGTTGCTGTCAGTATTGTTGTTTAACCAGTTCCTGGCTTCATTTATACTGTATTTCAGGGCGAATCTCGGGGGGTTGCATATGTTCAGAACCGATAGTATAATATCGGTTCTTGACAGGTTTTTAGTAATAATAATTACCGGCATTCTTTTGTGGGGGAATATTACTAAACAGGCATTCAGGATTGAGTGGTTTGTATATGCACAGACAATTGCATATTTACTGAGTGCTATTGTCTCGTTTGTTATTGTATATGGGAAAGCAAAATATATCAGGCCTCGTTTCGATTTCAAATATTATATAACTGTTTTAAAACAATGCCTGCCATTTGCATTACTAATTTTGCTTATGGCCACATATTTACGTATAGATACTGTCTTGCTTGGCAAGCTTTTACCCGATGGCAGTAAACAGGCAGGTATTTATGCACATAGTTACAGGATAGTTGAGATCTTTTCTAACTACGGATACCTGTTTGCCATCCTGCTGCTGCCTATATTTTCAAGGATGATAAAGAATAAGGAGCCTGTGGACCAGCTGGTACAATTGTCATATCTGTTAATAATAACCCCTGCGATAATAATCTCAATTAGCTGTGCTTTCTTTAAAAACGAAATTATTAACCTTCTGTATAATGAGGAAAAAGAAATACTGGAAACATCCGCGGGGGTATTTGGCAAACTTATATTCAGCTTTCTCGGAATGTGCACTACCTATATTTTCGGAACCCTGATTACAGCCAATGGTAACCTTAAAGTTCTTAATATAATAGCAGGTATAGGTGTAATTATAAGTATAGTTTTGAATTTTATACTAATTCCTAAATACGGTGTGCATGGAGCTGCTGTGGCAAATATATCAACACAGGCTTATATGGCAATTGCCCAGGTTGGATTGTCAACCAGACTATTCGGGTTCAGAATAAACTACAGGTTAATTGGTATACTGATAATTTTCATTCCTTTGCTGATTGCATCAGGCTACATCATTAAATCTCTTAATATAAACTGGATTGCAGGTTTTGTCCTGATTATTTCAGTTGGCATACTTTTAGGGTTTGTGACACGGTTGATAAATCTGAAAACTCTTTATCAAATAATCAGGTATGATGATAATATTAAGAATTAAAGTTATTCATAATCAAGCAGACCGAATGTGTTGAGATTTAATTTCGAGCACCAGTGCTGAATATAATAATAATCTGCCTGCGGGTTGTCCAGTAAATTTTGTATATCCTCAATTTGTTCATCAATTCTGTCTTCCTGAATTTTAATAAATTTTGAAATTATCAGATCTTCAATTGATACAAGCCATACTTTCAGGTCGTGGAATTCTATTTTTCTTCTACGATTGAACTCAGTAATCCTGTACTCACTATCTTTTCTATTGACAAAATGTATTATAGTTCCCGAATCCTTATCAGTTATATCGCATCTTCCTTTCGCTTCAAACTCTTCAATGGCATACGAAGGATTAAAGCTGAATATGCTGTATATAACTGAGCCAAATCTTTGTGTATTGTTTTGTGTCAGATTAATTACTATATCGACGTCAGATTCAGGTTCCCCTGCAGTATATATTTTAAAGGCATATCCTCCTGTGACCATATACTCTATGCCTTCGTTTTCAAGAAGACCGCATATTTTATTGACTATTGAAAAAGGCATAAACAATCTTATTGATTATCAAACAGTTTACAAAATTATATAAAGATTTTGAAGATAATAACATCTTTTTATGAGTTTATAACAATTTTCCCCAAAATTTTATATCTCTTTGCTTCGGTACAAGTTTTACAATATAAGCATTTCTACGTATAAGTGCATGTTTTTCAATTATTTTACCTGCCAATTCCGGTGTTTTTATCAACAGAATTAAGGGATTTATGGAAAATTTATAATAATTGTCAGAGTTAAACTTTCATTTTCTTAATTTTAAGTCTTCTAATTATAATAAAAACATTATGAAACCTAATTATTGGCGGTTATTAAACTCAGGCATAATCATACTTGTTATGGTGATAGGCCTGCAAAAAGGTATGGCTCAGACAATAATTAATATATCTGCCGTTCAGGCACCGGCGCTAGTTGCAGATGCGGGAGAAAATGCTACAATAGATGTGGGAGAGGAGATCACAATAGGAGGTTCACCAACTGCAACAGGCGGAACGGGAAGTTATACTTACCAGTGGAACTATTCCTCCTTCCTTGACAATCCTTATATAGCAAATCCTGTTGGTATCCCTCCCGGAAGCCTGACATTTTATGTGACTGTTACTGATGAAGAGGGCTGCACTGACTCTGACGGGATTTATATAACAGTTATTGGGGGAACGGGCATCAATTATTCAGAGACAAATACCGGTCTCAGCGTATTTCCCAATCCGGGTAATGGTAAGTTTGCGATTGTAATTACTAATAATTTTGGGGAAAAACAGCTTAAGATTGCAGTAACCAATCTTTCCGGGCAGAAAGTATACGAAGATTTATGTGATATTAAAGTGGATCTTGAGAAAGACATAGACTTGTCCTATCTGTCAAAAGGTTTTTATATCCTTACTATTGACGGGGGTTCAACTCATCTCGAGAGACAATTGATAGTTCAATAATAATTACCTGAACAATGAATTACTTAAAGAGTGTTTTTGGACCGGGGATTTTAATATTCCTGTTATCAGGGGGGGCTGCATTTTCCCAGTATGTAATAGTGAAGTCGGAGAAAGTATTGTATGAGAATGATTATGTTATAATAAATGTTACCAATGTCAGAGGAGATGCACACTGGGAAGCTTCAAAAGACAAGGTTAACTGGACAGTAATACCGGGGAGTAATTCAAAAGCCCTGCATGTGCATGTTGACAGTACTGCATATTACAGGGCTATAATTACCGAGGGCACATGCAATTCAATATATTCTGATACGGTTCTTATTGCCGAACTTTATGATGAGCGCGACGATCATGCGTATGATATTGTTAAAATAGGTTATCAGTGGTGGATGGCAGAAAACATGAATTATTATAACTCTTATGGTTCGTGGTATTATGAAGATGACAGTATACATAATATCGTTTACGGCAGGTTGTACAACTTTTCGGCTGCCCAGGATGCTTGCCCTTCAGGCTGGTATCTGCCGGATGATGATGACTGGAAAATACTGGAATTACATCTTGGAATGAGCTTAAATGATGCAGGGGAACTGGGGTGGAGAGGTACAGATCAGGGAGTCAGGCTTAAAACAGGAGGAACTTCGGAGTTTGATGCAATATTTGGAGGTTACCGCAACGAATCAGGAAACTATGAACAGCGAAATTCCGTTGCTGCTTTCTGGACTGCTTCGGAATACGATAATGATAACGCATGGTTTAGGGGATTGGCAGATGACCCCGGGGTAAACAGGGATGTTTACGATAAACAAATGGGCTTCTCGGTACGCTGTATTAAATATACTTCACCGGCACCGGTTACCCTGGGATATAATTCATTGACAAGGATATCCGTGAGAGTTCAGGGTAACGTAATAACTGACGGAGGATATACCGTTACAGAGAGAGGATTCTGCTGGGGTAATACTCAAAATCCCACAGTCCTTAATAACCACAAGGCTGTTGGTGCGGGTACTGGTGAGTATTCAGGATTTATAAATGATTTATTGCCTAATACGGCATATTATTTACGAACCTATGCCATAAACAGCCTGGGTACTTCCTATGGAAACCAGATCTCTTTTGCAACTCCTCAATATTCTGAGCCAACAATATTAACGAGGCCATTGAGCAATTTAGCCCAGAGCTCGGTAACCACCGGGGGTACAATACTTGATGACGGAGGAAGCACTATTACTGACAAGGGTATATGTTATAGTATTGATTCCAATCCGGAATTATCTGACAACAGGCAGCCAGCGGGCAGCGGTTTTGGCAGTTTCATAAGTGAAATCACGGGACTTATAACAAATACAGTCTATCATGTGCGTGCATATGCCATAAACAGTCAGGATACATCTTATGGCAACGAGATAAAATTCACCACTTTACCGGTTAATGAGATTGATACATTTTTAGATTTACGTGATGAGCAAAGATATAAGATGGTGAAGATTGGAAACCAGTGGTGGATGGCCGAGAATCTGAACTTTACGGCAAGCACGGGATCGTGGTATTATAATAATGATTTAGGAAATTCGCAATATGGCAGATTATATAACTGGGAAGCAGCTCAGTCAGTTTGTCCTGAAGAATGGCATTTACCAACTGATGACGAGTGGAAAACCCTGGAGATGGAACTTGGCATGAGCCAGTCCCAGGCCGATGCTGTCGGGTCAAGGGGAACGGACCAGGGGACACAGTTAAGAATAGGTGAGCCATCCGGATTTGACGTAATATACGGTGGATATAAGAATCCTGATAATACATTCAGTACCCTGGGTTCAGGAGCAACTTTCTGGACATCATCGGAAGAGGATATAAGTACCGCCTGGTACAGAGGATTTGGTACTGATCCCCAGATCCACAGGTTTGCCTTTGAGAAGGATTATGGATTTTCTGTCAGATGTGTCAGGGAGTTCCTTCCTATAATAAGCACTATACCTGTCGACTCGGTTGGTAAAACTTATGTGAGAAGCGGAGGAATAATAGATTATGACGGAGGGCAGCCGGTAACGGAATATGGGGTTTGCTGGAGCACTTCCCACAATCCTACTGTTGATGATAATCATACTATAGACGGAAGCGGAACAGGTACGTTTATAAGTGCGGTAACCGGACTGGCAACTAATACCACGTATTATCTCAGGGCCTATGCTACAAATATTAAGGGGACTTCATACGGAGAGGAAGAAACTTTTACAACACTTACCTTGCCCGTGATAGCGACAACAGCTCCGACATCAATTACTGTGAACTCAGCTCACAGCGGGGGAATGATAACCGATAACGGAGGGGCACCGGTAACAGCCAGGGGTGTATGCTGGAGCGCGTCTCCTAATCCGGAGGTTGCTGTGGGCAACTATACGACCGACGGAGCAGGAACAGGGACTTTTACAAGTATAATCACGGGATTGCAGGTTAACACAACCTATTACCTGCGGGCATATGCGACGAACAGCAAAGGAACGGGCTACGGCAATCCGTTAATTTTTGAGACTCTGCCCGTAAATGAAACAGGATCTGTCACTGACTCACGCGATGGGAAAGCATATGAAACGGTAAAAATTGGCAACCAGTGGTGGATGGCAGAAAACCTTAATTACAACAAGGCCAATTCTTGGTGCTATGGTGACATGGGAGCAAACTGTGATACCCTGGGGCGCCTGTACTCATGGAATGCAGCACAGAACGCATGTCCGTCTGACTGGCACCTGCCAGGTGATAATGAATGGAAGATCCTGGAAATGGTACTTGGAATGAGCCAGGCCCAGGCTGATGCTGTCGGTTCAAGGGGAACCGATCAGGGCACACAGCTAAAGAAGGGCGGGTCATCGGGATTTGACGTATTATTCGGCGGATACCGTGAACCGGGAGGCACATTCACAACCCTGGGCACAGGAGCCACCTTCTGGACTTCAACTGATGGAGGCAGCGGTGATGCATGGTACAGGGGATTGTCTACCGATCCCGATATACACAGGTATAACTATGATAAAGATTACGGATTTTCTGTAAGGTGCGTGCTGGATATGGTGCCTATAGTGTCTACTGATATTGTTGATTCGATAGGCAAAACATATGCCAGGTGCGGAGGTAATGTATCATTTGACGGGGGACTGCCTGTAACGGCGAGAGGTGTATGCTGGAGCACCTCACATAATCCGACAGCCTCTGGTGCACATACCAGTGATGGCACCGGACTGGGAGAGTTTAACAGTATCATGAACGGTCTCGTGCAAAATACAACATATTATGTAAGGGCATATGCTACAAACAGTTCAGGAACAGGATATGGCGATGAATTTAGTTTTGTTACAGTTACGGTACCTGTGGTTACAACATCACCTGTCAGTCCGGTTGCTGAAACAACGGCAACCAGCGGTGGTAATGTAACGGATAACGGAGGTGCATCTATTTCGCACCGGGGAGTATGCTGGAGTATTAATCCGAATCCTACCATTTCAGATAATCACACTACACAAGGTGGAGGATTGGGAGTATTCACAAGTAATATAACCGGTCTTACTCCTAATACCGTATACTATGTGAAGGCTTATGCGACAAACAGCAAGGGAACAGGCTACGGCCAGCAGGTAATATTTGAGACACTACCTGTCAACCAGACCGGCACTCTTACCGATTCACGCGACGGCAAATCATACGAAACGGTGAAAATAGGTGACCAGTGGTGGATGGCCGAAAACCTGAATTATGCTATGTCCAGTTCGTGGTGCTACAACAACAGCACCGCAGCCTGTGATACATTAGGGAGGTTATATGCATGGAGTTCTGCAGCTAGCGCCTGTCCCTCGGGCTGGCATTTGCCTGCCGATGATGAAGTTAAGACACTGGAGGTTGAACTAGGCATGAGCGTGGCAGAAGCCAACAATACAGGTGACAGGGGGACAGACCAGGGTATACAGTTAAAGAAGGGAGGCTCATCAGGCTTTGATATGCTTTACAGCGGTTTCAGGTATGCAGCAGGTACATACGCTACCCTTGGAACAGGTGCTACAATATGGACATCCACTGAGTCCGGAAGCTCGGCATGGTACAGGGGATTTGGAACCCAACCACAGGTAAACCGTGACCTGTTTGGAAAGGGATATGGCTTTTCAACTCGCTGCCTGAAGAATGTAGTTCCTGTGGTTGAAACATCACCGGTAACCTCTCCAACCGACAGCTCTGCCAGTGGCGGAGGAGAAGTCACATATGGCGGGGGCGCACCGGTAACAGCAAGGGGTGTATGCTGGAGTACCACACATAATCCTGATATCTATGATGATTGCTCCACCAACGGGACAGGAACGGGAATATTCAGCAGCACGCTGACCGGACTGGCACCTAACACTCATTACTATGTGAGGGCCTATGCAACAAATAGTGAAGGTACGGGATACGGCGATGAGGTCGGTTTCACTACCGAAATGGGACTTCCCAGGCTGACAACTGCCGCTGTAACTTCGGTTACGGACAGCTCTGCGGTCAGCGGCGGTACAATAACCAGTAACGGAGGAACATCAATAACTGCAAAGGGGATATGCTGGAGCACCTCTCAGGATCCTGATCTAAATAATGACCATACCTCCGAAGGAACAGGCTCAAGCCCCTTTGTCAGCATAATGGACGATCTTGATCCTAACACCACCTATTATGTCAGGGCCTATGCAACAAACAGTCTGGGTACCAGCTATGGCAACAAGAGGAGCTTTGTGACAGTCACGGGCATGCCAAAAGTGACAACCTCGGCAGTAAGTGCTGTAGATGATGTGTCAGCTACATCGGGCGGCAATGTTACTTATAACGGGGGAGCACCGGTAACAGCCAAAGGAGTATGCTGGAGCACTACCCATGATCCTGATATCTATGATGACCATACTACTAACGGAACTGGACTGGGGGCATTTGTAAGTTCGATAACCGGACTAGCTCCCGGTACCGAATATTTTGTCAGGGCTTATGCAACAAATGGAGCAGGTACTGCCTATGGTGATGAGGTGGGCTTTACTACACTTAATGAGACCGGTACGCTTAACGACACGCGTGACGCCCAGGTTTATAATACTGTCAGGATCGGTGACCAGTGGTGGATGGCCGAGAA
>CAZOLY010000051.1:0-10218 GCA_964580815.1 uncultured Bacteroidales bacterium | reverse complement strand
ATAAAGAATACGCATTTTCAATACGATGCGTGAAGGATTAAAATTTTGAAAAGAGGCTGTTTAATATTTATTCTTTTCATAGCAGGTGTAATTAAGCAGTTTTAATTCCTGATTGTTAGCCCAAGTGCTTTAATACACCTGCAGCAGGGACAACTGTTTTATGATTGAATTAACAGCCTCTTTTCTATTATGTTCCGCACTGAAATTCTAATCTGATTACCATTATCTATACAGGTACTCATAATATTTTATGTTATTCCCTTTAATACTTTTATTGAATTTATCGCAGGAATTTCATAAATTAAACAACACAAAAAACTTAATTTATGGATTACTTTATTAACAATGATCATATAGAAACATTTGCTGATGAAAAGACCGTAATTATAAGGTTCAGGCAAAAAGTATTTGAATTTATTATCGATCTTAATGAAAGCGACACTTTAGTCGAATTCATAAGAAGAACACAATATGATAATAACGTAAAGGCCCTTTTGTTCATAAATGAACCTGACTGTATAAATGATCAGGAATATGATAACTTCCTGAAGTCTGTCCTTTCAGAGGAGCATGCAGCAGCAGATGATGCAGTACCTAATATTCACGGTAAGAATATAAGATTTAAAGAAATAAATATTTTAAACAAGATAGTAAAGGAAATAGTGAACTATAACAAACTATGCTTTGTCGGAATAACGGGTACGGTCGTTACATCTTTTTTCGGGGCAGCGCTCGCTGCTGACATACGCTATGCCTCGGAAAATGCTGTATTCTCAATGGCACATAATAAATACGGACTTCATCCCAGCGGGGGGTTGCCATTTTTTCTTTCCCAGGCACTGGGTCATCAGAAAGCAATGGAGATTCAGCTTTCCGAAAGAATAAGTGCTCACGAAGCTTATAAGCTGGGGATAGTAAATAAGTTATTTCCTGAGAAAAACTTTACAGAAAGCTGTATAAAAGAAATAAATAAATTTACCAGGATAAAAGGCTGCACCATACGAAATACAAAGAGGCTGACTAATTTCAACCGTTCTCTGATAAATGATTATTTTGATTTTGAAGCCGGACTGTTGAACCTTTAGTTATTTATCTGTTTTAGTAAATGATATTATTTCGTTACAGGCATATTCATAAGCGATAATGCATTTTTTGGTGCATATCCCTCGAAGTCGTTATTGAAAAATATGTAAATCCTTTTTGCTCCCTTTAAGATAAATTGTTTTGCCAGCGAAGATATCTCCATAAGTTCCTTTTCCGGGTAATTGTAGGAATACCATTTCCCCCTGCCATGAAGCCTGAAGTATGCAATATCGGAAGTTATCCAGTCATTTAATGTACTTTTGGGAGAATCCACATTACAGTATACCACTCCATATTCTTTAAGGATATCGTAAACTTCACTTGTTAACCACTCCTTATTACGGAATTCAACAGCGAGTTTTCGCGGATCATTAAACAATTGTACTGTGTTCCTCAGTAGTTCAGGGTTATACTTTGTCCGGGGTGCCAGCTGAAGCAGAATTAATCCCAGCTTATCATCAAGCAGCGAAGCTGAGGCGGTAAAGCTTCTGATCTCTTCATCGGCATTAATAAGATATTTGCGGTGGGTAATTATCCGGGGGGCTTTAAGAACATAACTGAAGCTATCGTTAACCTGGTTCTTCCATTTGATATATGTCTGGTCTTTAAACCTCCTGTAAAAAGTGGCATTTATTTCAACAGTTGAAAAATATTTAATGTAGTATGAGAACCACTTTGTCTTTGGCAGGTCAGGGGGATAAAATTTACCTTTCCAGTGGTCGTAAGTCCAGCCCGAGGTTCCAATATAATATATTTGTTCTCTTTTATTTTCAGAGGAATTACTGTCAGGCATCAATGAAATATAATTAGTGTTCTTTAAATTCAGGCTTGTCTTATTTCAAGTTTTTCTATTTGGCCATCCGATATCCGGGCATAAGTATATTTACCATACCAGAGAGGGCCCGGATTTACTATTTTTGTTTTTCCAATGGTATCTATTCCCATGCCTTCATGTATATGCCCTGTAAAACAGACCAAAGGCTGATATTTTTCAATGAAGGAGCGTACAGCTTTGCTCCCTACGTGTATACCTGTCCTGACTTCATCATTTAAACTATTAACAGGGGGCTGGTGGGAAACAAGAATTAGATTTGATTTTGGAGTCATTCCCGAAACAGCTTTCTTAAGTGTCGATTCAAGTTCATCCTCTGTAAATTCATTCGGTGTCCTGCCCGGACAAGGCAACGATCCTGCCAGTCCGATTACTGAAAAGCCACCGACAGATTTTAAAGTACCATTTATATTGTATCCGCCTTCGTCAAGAACTGTTTCTACGCCGGGATAGTCACAATTACCTGAAACGGCAAAAATGTTTGGATTGAACCTTCTTATGTTTTCAAGCACTTTGGTTGCTTCTTTTCCCCTCCCAAAATGTGTAATATCGCCCGAAATAATTACTGCATCAGCTTCAGCCAGGTCTTCGGAAATTTTGCTGATATTTTCATTCCTTCCGTGAATGTCAGTAAGCGTGACAAACAACATTATTATAATTGTATGAATTAATTAAAAAGTCAATTCTCCCGCAGTTTTTTAGATAATAATAAAATTAAGGTTTTTTGTGAACAAAGAAAAAGTTTTGGTTTTAAAATTAACCCTGGGAGCACATGAAATAAATGAGGTATTTCTTCGTTTCCCGGATATAATTCTGAATCTCCGGAATATTTTCATTATGAACATGTCAAAGTACATAATAACAATATTCGTAGTAGTAGTGAGCCTGAATATGCCTGCCAGAAGTCAGCAGGGGGAGTTAAAAAACTCATTGGGCATTACGGTCTCAGGCGGGTATTACAATTTATTTTATTTGAAGGACAAGTACAATTATCTGGATAAAGGAAAAACTGCTATTTTCGGTGTTAACTATTCGAGGTTAATAAGTGAACATTTTCAATTTGTTTCAGGAATCAGACTGATAAAATCTATTGACAGGTTAGAGAGTGTATGTCCTTACTGCAGTTTACCCGGAGAGTATGCAGACATAAGCTTAATCTCAGTTCCCCTTATAATTAAATATCACATAATTAGTGGTTTTTATATATCGGCCGGATTTAATTACCATATTAGTACCCGGAGCATAAAAAATATCATACACTCGGAGAACAAGCTAAGAAGACTGGATAATTCCACCCGACTGGGATTTGAATTATCAATCAGCAAGGAAATCAGGCTGGCAGACAAATATTTTATTTCTATCGAGCCACAACTGATCCTGTTAACCTTTTCGGATTACCTATTTGATAATAAATCACTCTATGAAGAGAATTATGCGGGATTGAACCTGTCAGTACACAGGAAATTCAATTTCAAAAAAAGGCTTACAGAGAATATGCAGTAAACTATAAGGGCTGCCTTGCCATCAAAACAATATTCCGGAATAAATGAAATAATCTTGATAATTCACGTCATAATAATTAGAAAACATAAAAATAATTATTATGAAAGTTAAAAATACGATGTTAGGGGTCAGGAGGGAAATAATTCCTGATTTCGCATTTTATGGGATGTCCCTTTTCTTTAAGGTTTTTTATTTTTTAAATCCGCAGGATAAATATTTTAGCAGTCTTGGAATAAAACAGGGACAGGTAGTAATAGATTACGGGTGCGGCCCCGGGGATTATTTAAAGTATGCTTCTGAAGAAGTAGGATCAGAGGGCAAGGTATATGCTGTCGATATTCATAAAACTGCAATAAAATTTGTCGGCAGATTAATAAAAAAGAGGCAGATTAAAAATGTAATTCCTGTTCTGGCAGAAGGGTATTCAAGTAAAATTAAGGATAATACAGCTGATCTGATATATGCACTCGATATGTTTCATATGATTGAAAATGTGGATCCATTCTTAAATGAGCTTAACAGGATAACAAAAAAAGATGGCATATTAATCCTGGAAGACGGGCATCAAAAAAGACAGCTCGCAAGAGAAAAGGTAAACAATTCCGGTAAATGGACAATTTTTGAAGAGACTGAAAGACATATAAAGTGCAGACCGGTAAAATAACCTATATTTACGTAAGTAATATAAAATCTATAGTTATGGTAATTAAACATATGAAGGATGTATCTTATGAAGATATGTCGGCTTTTAAAGGAATCAGGAAGCAGATTCTTATTGGTTCCAAAGATGGATCTGATGAAATGGTAATGCGGTATTTCAGTGTTGAGCCCGGAGGAAATACGCCTTATCACACTCATGGTTTTCCCCATGTAGTAAAGGTTGAAAAGGGGCAGGGTGCCGTTATTGATAAAGATGGCAAAGAACATCCGCTGGCATGCAACCAGGTTGTTTATGTCCGGGATAATGAGGTCCATAGTTTTAAGAATACGGGAAGCGAATCATTTGATTTTATCTGTATTGTGCCACCCAGAGGGGAGAAGTAGCATATATTCATAGCATTGCCTACAAGGGATCAACATCAGCAATTATCTGAAGAGATTTAAATTCATTCTTTAAAAGAAGTTCCTTTATTGCAATCCTGATAATTTTTTTTGATTGTATACCTGATTTCTCTTTTTCCATCTTAAACAATATCTTTTTCAGGTGCCAGTCCTTTATTTTATTAACTACAGGTGATTCCGGTCCTAATATTCCGTTACTGAATTTTTTTCTGAGAATGCCTGCAAAGAGTTCAGAAGCGTCATTTAACATATGTTGTTTTTTATGTTTTAAAGTCAGCTCAATAAGGCGGTAAAAAGGAGGATATTTGAATTTTTTGCGCTCTTCGAGCTGATCATTAAACATCGATTGATAATCATTTTTTCGCACATTTTGTATAATAGTGTTGTCGGGCTGTGATGTCTGTATAATAACCAGGCCCCGTTCATTTTTCCTCCCTGCCCGGCCACTAACCTGCGCCATGAGCTGGTAGCTCCTTTCGTATGATCTGAAATCGGGAAAATTCAGCATACTATCAGCATTAATTATACCTACTACTCTCACATTATTGAAATCCAGTCCTTTTGTGATCATTTGTGTTCCTATGAGGATATCTATAATACCGGCTTCAAAATCAGATATTATACGTTCATAGGATTTTCTTGTCCGCGTGCTATCCAGATCCATTCTTTTGATCCTTGCTCCGGGGAAAAAAATAGGAATCTCATCTTCAATTTTTTCAGTTCCGAATCCCTGTGTTGATATTGAACTGCTTCCGCAAACGTTGCATGACTCAGGTATTTTTATTGTATAGCCGCAATAGTGGCAGTTTATTTTATTGATATGTTTATGATATGTCAAGCTGACATCACAATGTTTGCAGAATGGTATCCATCCGCACGTATCACATTTAATATAGGTTGAAAATCCCCGGCGGTTCTGGAAAAGAATGACCTGTTCTTTATTGTCAAGTGCATTTTTAACAGAATCCAGCAGTACAGTGGAAAAAACTGACTTCATTTCTTTTTTAAGGCGCGCTTTATGAATGTCAACTACCTTTATTTCAGGCATTTCGAGGTCCAGATAGCGTGTTTTAAGCTCAGCCAGTCCGTATTTGCCGGTCTTTGCATTGTAAAAAGACTCAATAGACGGTGTAGCAGTGCCCATTAATACTTTGGCTCCATGGAATTTTGCCAGCATCACGGCAGCATCCCTTGCATGATATCTGGGGGCAGAGTCCGATTGTTTATATGTGTTTTCATGTTCCTCATCAATAATAATCAATCCCAGGTTATTAAAAGGAAGGAACAGTGAAGAACGGGTACCTAATATTACCCTGTATTGATTAGGAGCTTGTCCGGACTGCCCAATGATATTTCTCCAAATCTCAACTCTTTCATTATCGCTGAATTTTGAATGGTAAACGCCTACCTTCTCGCCAAAAACACTTTTCAGCCTGTTAATTATCTGCGCAGTAAGGGCAATCTCCGGCAGAAGATACAGTACCTGTCTGCCTTGCTTTAGCTGTTTATTTATCAGGTGAATATAAATTTCTGTTTTTCCGCTTGATGTGACACCATGAAATAAAACAACACCCTTTTTTATAAATGAATTCTCAATTTCATGCAGTGCTCTTTCCTGGTAATCATTTAAGCCTGAAAGTTCTCTGTGCTTCCGCGGCTCTTCCGTCAGCCTGCTGACTTCTCTCCTGCAGGTTTCGAGTATTCCTTTCCTAACCAATGAATTTAATGTTGAGTCCGAAGCATGAGTGCTTTTAAACAGCAGCAATTTGTCGACTTCCCTTGCGGGAGTCTTAACACCGGGGTTTGATAAATTAAGATAGCCGAGTAACAGTTCAAGTTGCCGGGGTGCTTTCTGCAGCAGTCCGATAATATTGTCAAGCTCCTTCTTTCCGGAAATTTCAGGGTTTAACCTGACACATGTCTGTAATTTTGGCGTGTATCTTTCTTTTAATTGCTCTTCCAGGAATATTGCTCCCTTAGCAATCATTGATTTTATTACTGGCATAATGTCCTTTTTGTTGGTAAGTGATTCAATTTCTCTTATAGTCACTGCATTATTTTTCTTAAGGACATCTAAAACCAGCAATTCTGTTTTGTTTAATTCTATAACTGGATTATAAATTGTGGCAGGGAAGACCTTTGTTTCACTTTCTGATTTGAGTCCGGCAGGCAAAGCTGTTTTAAAGACCTCTCCTGCACTGCACATGTAATATTCAGCAAGCCATTCCCAGAATTGAAGCTGGATTTCATTTACCAGTGGAACATCATCGAGTATTGACAGGATATTTTTAATATAATAATCACCTGGTCTGATATTATGAACTTTTCTTACCAGCGCCGTATATATTTTGCGTTTGCCAAACTGGACCGTAACTCTTGACCCTGGTTTTATTTTTCCTGATTGTTCTTCACTGACTTTATAAGTAAAAAAATTTTGTACCGGCAATGGCAGTATAACATCTGCGTATTCAGGAAGATTACTCATAAAGTTATTTGTCATTATATAATTATTACAATAAGATATAACTTAATGAACTTTGGGAGTAATGATTTTTTTTAATACAATTCCGCTTCTGCTTGGAAGATACAATTTCAGGTATTCAGGAGAGGATAATTTGCTGGTTCTGTCAGCATAGTATAAAATCGATTCATCAATATGTCCGAATCCCCCGTATTTCTTAGAATCAGTATTTAAGATTATTTTATATTTTCCCCCGCCGGTGTTTATGCCATATTCTGTAAAAGACCTTGAAGGATTAAAGTTAAAGACGAACAGAAAGCCTTTTCTTTCAAAGGCCAGAACCTGGTCATTGCGATTATCATGATATAGCCAGCAGTAAGAATTGAATATAATATTTGCATCCCGGAATACCTGAATCATATCCTTATCAAAATTTGCCAGGTAATAATAGCGAAGGCTGGTATTCTCAAGGAGGCTCCATTGTCTTTTTGCATATTTGTATGACCAGTTATTACCGTCCCTGGGAAAGTCAATCCATTCGGGATGGCCGAATTCATTGCCCATAAAGTTAAGGTAACCTCCTCCGGAAGTTGCAATAGTTAAGAGCCGAATCATCTTATGCAAAGCCATGCCTCTGTCAATCATAATATTTTGAGAATCTTTGTTCATGAACCAGTACATTTCTTTGTCGGCAAGTCTGAACATAATTGTTTTATCCCCGACCAGTGCCTGGTCATGTGATTCTGCATATGAGATTGTCTTTTCATCTTTCCTCTTTTTGGTGAGCTCATAAAACATATCCGTTACATTCCAGTTTTCATCAGGCACTTCTTTGATAATTTTAATCCAGTAGTCCGGTATGCCCATGGCCAGCCTGTAGTCAAATCCGAAGCCCCCGTCTTCCACCGGCACAGTAATTCCCGGCATACCGCTCATCTCTTCGGCTATTGTTAAAGCATTGGGATTAACCAGGTGGATAAGCTTATTAGCAAGTTTAAAATAAGTTATAGCATCTTCATCCTGGTTATTATCGAAATACATGTCATAGCTGGTAAAATTCCTGGATAAGCCATGATCATAGTAAAGCATGCTCGTTACTCCGTCAAAGCGAAATCCGTCGATATTATATTCATCTATCCAGTATTTACAGTTGGATAGCAGAAAATGTATCACATTATTTTTCCCGTAGTCAAAGCACAGGGAGTCCCATGCTATATGTTCTCTTCGGGGACCTTTATGAAAGAATAAGAAGGGATTACCGTCAAAATTATTAAGTCCTTCGAGTTCATTTTTTGCCGAATGAGAATGCACCAGATCCATGATAACGCCTATACCTGCACCGTGTGCTTCATCAATTAACTTTTTAAGATCTTCGGGTGTTCCGAATTTAGATGTAGCTGCAAAGAAATTTGTCACGTGATAACCAAAGGAGCCATAGTAAGGATGTTCCTGTATGGCCATTAACTGGATAGTATTATAATTGGCTTTAATAATTATTGGAAGGACTTTTTCCCTGAATTCATCATAGGTACCAATTTTTTCTTCTTCAGAAGCCATACCTATATGGGCTTCATAAATAATAGGGGTTCTGGAAGAATAGTCAATTTTGCTATTTTTCCATTTATATGGTTCCCGGGGATCCCAAACCTGACCATTATAAATCTTGGTACTGCCATCCTGCAACACCCTGTTTACATAGGAAGGAATTCGAAAACCATGTCCTCCCTTCCAGTATATTGATAATTTATATAAATCTTTATGATTCATTGCATCCGGAGGAAGAATAATTTCCCAGTTATCACCGGTTGTTTTTTTAAGTTCAAATTCCGGCAATTCCTGCCAGTTATTGAATTCTCCCACGATAAATATTCTTGAGGCATTTGATGCCGACTCCCTGAAAATCCAGTTATCGTCTATTTTATGTAATCCGTAGTACAAATGTCCGCAGGCAAATTCTGACAAATTGTTAATACCAATTGTAAGTTCCTTTTCTTTTTCCAGGGCCCTGTGATGCCTAACAGATATTTTATCTTTGTACGGTTCAAGCCACGGATCATTTTTAATAATAGCCAGCATATCGTTATTAATTATGAAATGAAGTTAGAATAGATAATATTCTATATACAATCAATAGCTGCATATTTGTAATCAAGTTAATATATTTTTGTTTAAAGATAAGAAACTAAAGTATTTAATTATTTATAATTTTGCACCTTCAAAATAAATTACAAAAGATAAGTTGAAGATTTTTAATGATATTGAAAATTTTAATGCCAGAAATCCGGTAGTGTCAATAGGTATATTTGATGGTGTTCATGTCGGACACAAGAAGATTATTGACCGCTTAAATGAGTTGGCAGTACAATACAACGGAGAATCTGTCCTGGTAACACTGTGGCCACATCCCAAAGAAATTCTGGAACCGGAAAATAATAACTCACTTTTGCTGACTACTAAAAAGGAAAAAGAGCTTTTGCTTGATAAATCGGGTATTGATAATCTGATTATTCTTCCATTTACCAGGGGGTTCTCGCAATTAACATTTCAGGAATTTACCAGGCATTATCTTATTGATAAAATAAAAGCAAAACATATAGTTATAGGGTATAATCATTATTTCGGCAAAGACAGAAAAGGCAACTTTGAATATTTAAGTAACATATCAAAAGAATACGGATTTACTGTTGAGCAGCTTAGCCCGGTAATTATTCAAAAATCATATGTAAGTTCATCCATAATTCGTAAGAACCTCGAAAAAGGCAATATTGAAGCAGCAAATAAATTTCTGGGGTACAATTATTTTATTAACGGTAAAATAATAGTCGGGGAAAAGATAGGAAGAAGATTAGGATTTCCAACTGCCAACATTGAGCTGGACGATTTACATAAACTGCTGCCAAAGAACGGCGTATATGCAGTAAAAGCCAGGCTGGATGAAAGAGAATATAAAGGAATGTTATATATTGGTACCAGTCCGACAATAAAGACCAGTTATTATAATAAAAAAATTGAGGTTCATTTACTGGATTTTAAGGGAGAAATATACAAAAAGGAAATATGTGTTGATTTTATTGCAAGGATAAGGGACGAGAGAAAATTTGAAAGCGAGAAAGAGTTAATAATTCAGATAAATTCTGATAAATATAAGATATTGAGTATTTTATCAAAATAAACGCCTATTTGGTAAAAAAACAATTTATTCATAACTTTTTAAGTTAATTTTGTATTCTTATTTAAATTATTAATTAGTTAAAAATTTTAAACGGATGAAAGAAGG
>CAZOLY010000050.1:0-19476 GCA_964580815.1 uncultured Bacteroidales bacterium | reverse complement strand
TATTAAAATAGATCTCTGAAAACTGGTACTTTATAAAATTATCAACATCCATCTGTGTTTTAACATATTCGTAGTTGGCTGTATTGGCAAGGCTATTGTTGGTGACAAAATCTATCATGTCGTAATAGTGCTGCCCGCTGCCAACAATAGGATTCCCGCTATTTTCCAGCAGCTCGACACTATCGGGGTCAATATTGTGATTTGAAGCTATGAAATGTTCATTTACCTTTTCCCTTATATTATGAATGCCCCAGTAAGAACCATTCAGATAAAGTATGGCAGGGCGGAATGCCTGAACGTCAATTCCAAGGGGCCTGACAAGGCTTGTCATCATACCGTCCCTGAACATAGTGCTCATCCAGTCATTGCCTGAGTTTCTGAATACCAGGGCCTCAAACTTTGAAATAGGCTTCTCGTTAAAAACCCTGTATTCAATTTCAGCGTATCCATATTGTTTGCGTGCAAATACGGAAAGTGATTTCTGGGGATTTCCCCTGCTCCAACCGCCGAATATTTTTATGCCGGCATCAACAGAGAAATCCAGGCTGCCGTCAGGCTCACAGAGCTCTATATGGGCAGGCCTTTCCCAGTCTTCCCAGAAATTGGCACCAAAATAGGGAAACTCCGTAGATGCATTATTTCCTGTTGCATAAATTCCATAGTTGACATCCCATAAGTTATAGGGATCGGAAAAAACAGATATTACCGGCAGTTTACAATCTCTTCCAATAAATATATATGCGCAGCTTAATACTGATGATGACATTTCGTTACTCCTGACGAGCCTGGCCCGTAAAATCGTTGTGCCGGATATATGAATGGGACCGGTATATCTGTTTGAGCTTTTGTCAGGAATTGTGCCATCCAGCGTATAATATATCGTATCATTCCAGCTTGATGAGGTCATCACGAGATTAAAGGCACTGCTGTGCAAACCTCCCTGGTGTGAAAGAACGGGCATATCATTGGTTATTCCGCTATAACCGTACGTTGTGTTGGACTGGCCTGGTGTAGGCTCATCAAAATAATACCAGCTGCCTGAAGCGTCAGGTTTTCTGCCCATGGAAATGTCAGCAGGTATTGTTCCGGTAAACAGTTCATCGAGGGTTGTTCCACCCGGAGTTGTAAGCATAATTGTATCACCTTTTGACTTTATTCTAAAATTTGTATGAAGATATGTTTCCTGCACAATATCAAGAATTTCGGGTACATATCCCCCTGAAATACCGGGACCGCTAACTGTAAGGAAAGGTATGGCCGTAAAATCCGAGGATGTTGCCGAAACATTATGTACCTCAATTGCCAGGACATTGGTACCATCCTGCAAAAGACTGCCACCAAGATTAATATCAAACCTTTCAGGATTCCCCCCTTGCCATATCCTGGCCTCATGGTCATAATCTGTCCACATATCCCAATACGTGGGTGTATTGGGTTCTCCTATGGCCATACGTGCTATCTCCGTTCCGTTAATATAAGCTACAAAACCATCATCATAATCCATATGCAGTATTGCTGATGTAATTGCCGATGCATCGGTAATATTAAATGTCTTTCTTAAATAGACTGTCCTTGCATTTTCAATCACAGTGGCATCATCGTCATCACCATAGCCAAAACCACTCGGACCGGTATACCATCCCGTCTCGTCAAAAATAAGTTCATTCCAGTCGGCAAGGGGCTGGCTGTTTTCATAACGGTATTTCCACTGGTCCCCCCAGTCGATAATTGTATTATAGTTCGCAGGGATATCACTGCGGTTTTTATCAGAAGCAAATACTACCAGGTAACCGCCTGCGCTTATGGTAATATCAGGGAAGACCCACATATAGGGATTTTCTGCGTGATCTGTCAGCCCATAGCCGCTAAGGTTAACCGGACTTCCACCGGGGTTATAAATCTCAATCCAGTCACTATAATCACCGTCTTCATCGACCAGTGTTGAATTATTTGAAGACATAACCTCATTTATCACTAATCCCTGTGCATATGCCCTGATTCCGGAAGCAAGGCATAATATGAAAAGTATGGTGATTAATAAAATGAAATTTACCGGCCTGTTTGCTGACTTGTTCCTTAATTTCATATAAATCAATTAATAATACCAGGTATTGTTGAAAGATACAGAAATCATAGCAGATTAATATACAATATCTGTGAAAAAATTTCAAAGATGGTTTTATATACGAAATAATAAAAAGATTGTTTTTAATATTATGTGAATACGTGTTTATTTAATTTATGATTAATTTCAATACTTTTACATCATTATGTATGCCATTGTTGATATAGAAACCACGGGAGGCAGTTCAGCAAATGACAGGATCACCGAGATAGCTGTTCTTATACATGACGGAAATAAAATTACTGATGAGTTTATTACTCTGATTAATCCTGAAAGGGACATCCCGCATTATATTTCAGCACTCACGGGGATCACCAACGAAATGGTGGCCAATGCTCCCAGGTTTTATGAGGTGGCACGCAAAATTGTCGAGCTGACTGATAATAAGACTTTTGTGGCGCATAATGCAAGTTTTGACTATAATTTTATTCGCAATGAATTCAGAAGCCTCGGATACAGGTACCAGAGAGAACGGCTTTGTACTGTCAGGCTCAGCAGAAAGCTTGTACCCGGACGGACATCCTAGAGTCTCGGATTTTTCTGTGAAGAGCTGGGGATCGAAATACAGAACAGGCACCGGGCTGCAGGTGATGCCTTTGCTACTGCCAGGTTATTTGATATACTGCTCGACCTTAATAACACCGGCGGATTGGACCTGTTCAGCAGCAGGGTGCTGTTAAACAGTGATTTGCATCCCCGGTTAAGTTTGGATTTAATAAAAAACCTTCCCGAGGAAACAGGATTATATTATTTCTATAATGATAACAATGAGCTTATATATATTGGAAAAAGTAAGAATATAAAATCACGTGTTATTTCTCATATTAACAATAGCAACAGTAAAAGAGCCGCTCAGATGAGGCAGCTCATAGCAGATATTGATTATGAACTTACAGGCAGTGAACTGGTTGCCCTTTTAAAGGAGTACAACGAGATTCGAAATAAAAAGCCTCTGTATAACCGTAAAAGGACTGGTAAATCTATTCACTGTTTAACTGACAGCAATGACAATACTATTGTTATTGACAGGGGAAGGAGCATAGACGAATATTCAATAATAAAAATTAGGAACGGCAAATATACAGGCTACGGATATATAGACAGGGATATACAAATAAGCCATCCTGACATTGTTGATGACTTTATTTATGTATATGATGATAACAGGGACGTACAGAATATAATAAGGAAGTATCTCGACAATAACAGGGTCATTAGAATAATAAAGTTTTAGATACCTTTATCATTAATTCAGATACTTTTTCACAGCCTCGAGCATCTGATCCTCAGGTAATCTTTTATTGAGGTTCTCAACCATAATATCTATCAGGTCATCCATAAGAACAGGATTTATACAAAGCCTGAAACCCAGTTTCCTGCACATTTCTTTTTCCGATTTTTTAATCTCTCCGTCTATGCCCATCATATAAAGCAAGCTGTAAAAGATCCGCAGCCTGTCATCAATATTATCAGGAAGCCTAAACTCAAATTTTCCCGGATTTTGCCTTATATCCCTGACATCTTTGTCAGTAAGTCCCAGTTTGCCTGCCATGAAGTTTATAAAAGCCTCCTCATGTACATCAATCTTCTTATCTGCTTCTTCGATTTTTATAAGCATCAGCAGGTAGCTCTTTTTAATATTTAAGTCGTATGAAGAATAAATTCCCATATAAATATTTTTATAAGTTAATAATATGCAAAATTAAATAAATTGATCTCATACTTTCAATTTCCAGTCCATGTAACCCTTAATTATTGCCTCTATGCCTTTTTGTATCGTAACAAACTCACTGTTTTCTATCCACTCCTTCTTAAAAATACTTGCTCCAAAAGCCGCTGCAGAAGCACCCGAAGTAAAAAAATCTTTAATATTATCTGCAGAGACGCCCCCTGTGGCCATAAGTTCAATGTCGTCAAAAGGTGCTTTTATCTCTTTGAAATATTTTGGTCCGAAAGCCGATGCCGGAAAGACCTTTACCATTGTAGCGCCCATATCCCAGGCCCGGAAAATTTCGGAGGGCGTCAGTGCACCGGGAAAAACAGGGACTTCTTTCTTTACACAATACTTAATTATATCTTCAACTATTACGGGCATTACAATAAATTTTACGCCTGCATTTAATGCTTTCTCCAGATTATCCATATTATAGACGGTGCCTGCACCTATGGTTAGCTTGTCACCGGCTATTTCAATTGTTTTCCTGATCAGCTTATCTGCATCACCGGTATTCATGGTAATTTCAATACATTTCAATCCGGACCGTATCACACTGCCGATAAGAGGTTTCAAATGCTCTTCCTTTATACCCCTGAGTATTCCTATAATTGGGAGTTCTTTGAATTCTTCTGGTATCATATTTTAATATGTTTTAATTTTATCAAATTATTTATTATTTTGGTTATTTGCAAATTAATATTTTAATAACAAACAGTTTTCAGATGAAACACATATTATGTGATTTATTATCGAACAACAAAAGAATTATGATTAAATTAAATGGCACCAAATCAATTTATTAACTATAATTTAAGCTTGTGAAAAAAGAAATAAAATTTGAAACCAGGGCAGTAAGGACACAACTTAAGCCTTCAGCTCAGAAAGAACACAGCGTACCAATATATGCAACTTCAAGCTTTGTTTTTGATGATGCTGAAGAGGCAAGGGCATTATTTGCCGAAGAGAAGGAGGGGCATATATATACAAGGTATTCAAATCCCAGCACCGATGAGTTTATTATGAAACTGTGTGCGCTTGAAGAAACTGATGATGGCATAGCCACGGCTTCGGGCATGGCAGCCATATATTTAAGTATTATTGGTCATTTGAGGGCAGGTGACCATCTGCTGGCATGCCGCAGTATCTTTGGCTCATCACACCTGATAATAACGCAGGTATTGCCGCGGTTTGGAATTACCCATAGCTACGTGGACATTGATGATGATGAGGGATGGGAGAAGAATATTTTACCTTCTACAAAAATGATATTTGCCGAAAGTCCCTCTAATCCCGGACTGGATATTGTTGACCTTGAGATGCTGGGGAAGATTGCCGAAAAACATAATCTTCTTCTCAATATTGACAATACATTTGCCACTCCCTACCTGCAGCAGCCGGTGAAGTACGGAGCTAATATTATTACACATTCGACAACCAAGCACATTGACGGACAGGGCAGGACTATAGGTGGTGCAGTGCTGGGAAGCAAGGATTATATCAAGGATATAAGGTTTATTGCCAGGCAGACAGGCCCCTGCATGTCCCCCTTCAATGCATGGATTCTGTCCAAGAGCATAGAAACACTGGCGCTGAGGGTCGAACGTCATTGCCAGAATGCTTTGGAACTTGCCAGGTATTTTGAAAAAAATCCCGAGGTTATATGGGTAAAATATCCTTTTCTGCCATCCTACAACAAGCATGATTTAGCAAGAAAACAAATGCGTATGGGTGGCGGACTGGTAACCTTCGAATTAAAAGGTGGCGTGGAGAGGGCAAAGAAATTTATCGATTCTCTTGAAATACTTTCTATTACCTCTAACCTGGGCGATACAAGAACCATAGTCACCCACCCTTCGACAACCACACATTCGAAACTCACTGAAGAGGAAAGGCAGGCTGTAAATATTACGCAGGGGCTTATCAGAATATCTGTCGGACTCGAACATATAGATGATATTATCGCAGATGTCGAACAGGCTATAAATAAATCGAAATGACCGGTTATCCTTAACCTTTAAATCATTAAAAACAATAAATGATTGTTGCTTATCGTTTAGAAGAAGAAAATAAGCCAGACAGTTAAAATATAACCGGCAATTTTTTCAATAAATAATGTGAAGGAAAAGATCAGGCAAAATATAAACAACCCGGAAATACTGGAAGAATTATACAGGGAGGACAAAAAAGCCTTTGCATCCGGATTTGATATTATATTCCCGGAAATAAAGAAATACCAGGTTGCCAGGTTATGGAAGGTACGCCTGGATTATGAGAAACAGCATGACGGCATTGGCCGGTTCAGGGGATATGATATTTCAATATTAATAGCAGTCTGCATTATTACTGGTTTTCTTGCCGAGATACCCAGAGTCCTTGACATTGACAGGAGTAATTTTATCTTCTATCAAAGGAATTTAGGAACAATTGTTTTTTTTGGCCTTTCCTTATATGCAATTCTGCTTAATAAGATATATGGAATAAAAAAACTTGTTCTGTCAGCGTCATTATTTTTGATACCTGTCATATATATAAATCTCCTGCCGTATAACGCGCAAAGCCAGTCAATGAACCTGGCATACGTTCATTTGCCATTATTGATGTGGTGCATTTATGGCCTTGTATATATTAATTACAATATCAGGGATAAATATAAAGTTATTGACTATATAAAATATAACGGTGATTTGGCTGTTATCGGCGCTTTAATCCTTATTGCCGGGATGATTTTAACAGGTATCACTATAGGGTTATTTTCGGCAATTGACATACATGTTGAGAATTTCTATATGGACTATGTGGTAATTGTGGGATTAGTTTCCGCACCTGTTGTTACAACTTTTATCATTAAGAAATACCCGGCTGTTACAAATAAGATTGCCCCGATAATCGCCAACATTTTCAGGCCTCTGGTCGTTATAACCCTTATAATCTACCTGGTGGCAATACCTGTCTCCCGCAAAGACCCGTATAATGACAGGGACTTTTTACTGGTCTTTAATCTTATGTTAATTGGGGTAATGGGGATAATTGTTTTTTCCGTTTCTGAAATATCCAAAGCAAAGAAACAGCAGTTCAATAAGATTGTATTATTCGTTCTTTCCATAGTAACCCTTATTATTGATTTGATTGCCCTGTCAGCAATTTTTTACCGGCTCGGTGAATATGGAATTACTCCCAACAGGATAGCAGTCCTGGGTTCAAATATTTTAATTTTCGGGAACCTGCTGCTTATTATGGTCGATCTTTTCAGGGTGAACTTCAGGAAAGCAGGTATTGAAAAAGTGGAGCTTACCATTTCGGGATATATGCCTGTTTATGCGGCATGGACAGTTATTGTGATATTCGGATTTCCCGCTGTTTTTGGAATGATATAAATAAAGTGAATTATATCAGGTTATCTCTTTTTCACGCTGAGAACTCACAAACAGTATATTTCCCACGTCATTAAATCCTGTGAATAATTCAAGCCCCTTGATTTTTACAAATTCATGCCTGAAACCGACAATAGTAAGATCTGCATCAACAGATTTTTTTGATATCAATTCTTTTGCCGGTATGGTCTCATCAGTAGGTATTAATTCAATATTCTTAGTAGATATAGGCAGCCTGCCGGATTTTATCAGTGCAAACAGGTATTCTCTCTTTTCTTCAATCTCCGGCTCTTTGAATAATGCAAATATTTTGATATGGCCTTTTCTCCATTCGGGATGGCCAAGGATAATATAACCGAGCAGTATCATCAGGTTTGCATTTTCATAATCGTAGGAAGTAATCCATATATGAATTTCATGTTTATCCCCGAATCCTTTGTAGGATGTGTTTAGCACGCATATATCAAATCCTGCGGATATTATTAAGGCATAATTGTCAAGGGATCGTTTCAGCGTCTCCGGTTCAGACCTGCTGAATTCGAACAAAATCATATTATTCCCCCTGCCTGAAATACCTGACAGCTGTATAACCTGTGCTATGGCAGAGGTATATGAAGGAGATATTATTGTATCAAGGTATACCCGGTTTTTGCTACCTGAAGCAAGCCTGATTAAACGGTCCAGAATTTTTTGTGATTCTGTTCTTGTTTGCTTTGACAGGTAACCTTCGATAAAATGTATGTATGTGCCAAATCCGTATTTAAAGGACAGCCACCGCTGCAAATCAAATGCACTGCGGCGTTTAAAAGTATCACTTGAAATGCATATTACAAAGGGCCTCCAGTTTTTTTCCTGCTCTCCTTTATCAAACCTCTGCACAATAATTTGTAATTGGCGGCTTAACTGGAAAATAACACCCCTGAAAAGTTTGCCAAATCCGCCCGCTTCTTTCTTGCTTGCAGTAATAAAGAAATATATAAGAGCTAAAATGATAAGAGACAGGAGTGCAATAGGAGTGTTCATTTTAAACATAAGCCAGAATGAAATTACGGTGCCAACGAGGGACATAATCCAGTGTGTACGGAACCTGGGCCTGTATGAAGGGTCGGCAGCAAAATGTTCAAGCAAAGATATAAGGCAGATGGCACCATAGGTAATCATAAAAAACATTGAAATAATGCGGGCAACAAGGTCCAGTTCACCTATATAAATAAAAACAAAAGCTATAATGATGGTAATTACTGTTGCATTAACAGGTTCGTTATTCTCCTGTTTCCCCTTGCCAAACCAGCGGTTAACGAAATTATTTGGCATAATATTATCAACCCCTATGGCTTGAAGTGTTCGCGGGGCAACAAGTATTGAACCTATTGCTGACGATATTGTCGCAGCAGCCAGTCCGATTGGAATTATTGGTCCCCAGTAGGCTATGTTTTGCATGATGAGATAGTTACCTGCCATATTTTCCACGGAGGCTGATATTACAAGTTTATAGGTTACGCCAATGTAAATCACCAGTCCGATAGCAGTTGCAAGGATTGTTCCTGCCGGTATCGCTCTGCCGGGATTTTTTAAATCTCCTGACAGTCCCAATCCCGCCGCCAGACCTGTAAATGCAGGGAACAATACAGCAAATACGTAAAAGAAAGACTTTGGATTACCTATTGAAGAGCTAAAATCAACTTTTTCAGGAAGGGTATCAGGTGTTCCAATAAAGAATAAAAACAAAGACAGAAAGATAATTCCAGCCACTACATACAGTGCCTTCATCCCCATATTGGCACCCCTTATAAGAGCTATTGCAGATAATAAAGCCATTGCCGGCAGGCTTATTATGCGGTGGTCATGGGGTATAAACCTGCCAAACCTCGGCCCTATATAATTGTTGACAAAATTTATAACAGGTTCAAAAGCTCCGGCAAATGCAATAATATAAAAGGCTACGCTTATTGCCTGCGACAGGTATAATGTAATACCGACTGTGCCTCCTATATTAAATCCGAATGAACGGGAAATAATATAATAGGCACCACCACCCAGTACTCTCTGGTTTGTTGCAATCTCAGCTATTGCAAATGCTGTGGGCAATACCACAAGATGACCCAGCACTATAATTAAGATTGTGTTCCAGAAGCCGACATTCCCTATAGCCCATCCGAAACGCAAAAAAAGTATCGCACCTAATATTGTCGAAATAGAAGTTACAAAAACTTCAAGTGTTCCGAATTTTGCCTGCCTGTTATACAAACTGTATGGCATGATGGTCTGAAAGGTTAATAAAGAATAAATATAATGATTATTTAATTATTGGTTGTGACAGTCAGTTGAATAAAGATATGAGGTAATTCAGATGATCTGTGATTTTGCTCCTGCTGTCAAAGCTCAAGTTAAAGTCCCTGTGAATAGCCCCGACATCAAAAAGTGCTGGCTTCTTCGGCCAGCCAAGGTCTTTCATTACTACTTTGCTTTTCGACCGGGTAAGTGACAGTGCCTCATAAGTTATTTTTTCCCACGTAATAAACAGTTTACCCAGTCCGAAGTACATTTTATTGTTAACATCCGATCCAAGAATTGCCGTATATACCTTTGCAAGGTCGCAGGCAGCAATAAACTGGGTGCCATCGTTTTTAATCTGCTCAATGGGCTGGTGTTTAAGTGCCCTGGCTATAATATCCTTAAAGCGTGTATCCGACTCCGTATCTGCGCCCTGCACGGCAGGATTATCAAACGTGTATCCCGGGCGCACAATATTTGTCCTTATCTTATAGTTGAATCCTATAGCCCTGAGGTAGAGCTCTGAAGAACCTTTTGTAGCGCCATAGTAGGTAACCGGATTTTGTTTGGTATGTTCATATACCGTATTCAGCTCCCCCTGCTCACGGGCTGTATTGTCCATATATACCCAATCGTTTACTGCAGTGGATGAAGTATAAATAATGCTGTTTATTCCTGCCTTTGCTGCAAGCTCAAAGAGTTGCACCGACGAACGGGTATCATTCAGAAGCATCTCAACAGCAGAGTCGCCCCAGTGCAGTGCAATATGGACCAGTGCATCTTTACTTTTTAAAGCATCTTTGTAAGTGCCGGCATCACCAACATCGCCTCTAATAATTTTAACACCTGCCAATTCAGCCAGGGCAGGTACTTTCTCAACGTTGCGTGCCAGCACCGTTATTGCATGGCCCTGGCTGCTCAATTCTTTAACAACATGTGAACCAATAAAGCCGGTTCCGCCCGTAAGAAATATTTTCATAGGATATTGTTTTAAGTTAAAATACAAAACAAATGATATTTTGAATCAAAAGCAATTAATATTATTATGTGGAATCCTTTTTATATATTTAAAGTGCAACTCTAAAGACAAAGTTTAACCCTAAAGATTATGATCATGAATGAATTTGAACCGCTATGCAGGGAGCTGTTATCCCTTATTGGGGACTGGGAGCCAAGGCTGTCGGCCCTTCCCTCTGATGTTATTACAGAAAGGCGCAACTGTCAGAATCGCTGTATCAAACAGATACTGGGACATATGGTGGATTCTGCCTCGAATAATACGCACCGCATTGTCCATCTGCAGTATCAGCAAAGTCCCCTGATTTTTCCTGATTATGCAAATTTTGGCAATAATGACAGGTGGATTGCCATCCAGAATTATGAGGGTGAGGAATGGGCGGGCCTTATCCTGTTATGGAAATATGTCAATATTCATATTGTCCACGTTATACGTAATATAAATACCAAAAAGTTAAATAATGAATGGATATCAGCACTGAATCAAAAAATATCACTCAGATCCATGGTTATTGATTACCTGCGCCATTTTAAGCTGCACCTTGATGAGATAAATGAACTGATGATTCAGGTGAAGAGCTGAAAATCTAGTCATCACAGGCGGTAACCGGACTGCCTTTAAGCTCATAAACATTAAAATTGCCGCTTACTTGCAGAAGAGCCAGCATATAAAGCAATCCGTCATAATAGCGGGCAAATCCTGAAGGAACAGGTGTTTCCCATAGTTCCCTGACAAAATCCACCCTGTTGCTGTTTGTTGAGGTAAGGGCGGCGACGGCATTCATTGCCACCAGGGCCTGACTGCGGTACCCTGAAAGTTCTTTACCATCCATGGTGTACTGGTTGCCATACGTGCCTATGCCCTGGGCATAAAAGAAGTCAAGCAGCCTGTTGCTTTCCGATACTGCCCACTTGTCCCTGGCAAACCATTGATAGTCAACACCAATATTCATGGCCACGCGAAAAGCATCAAACCGGAAATTTTTATGTCCCCTGTTCCATGTATCTGCGGGGGTACCGTCGAAGTAAGCATGATCCGGGGCCAGTCCGGTCTCGGGATGAACAGCTTTTTTTAAAAACTCGCGGCTGGCAGATGCAGCTTCGCACCAGAACGAATTATTTTTATCGGCCCAGCGCGCCCAGAGCTCATAAAAATGGGGAAGGTGGTATGAAGGATCAGTAAAGTCATCGGCCGCACCCGAGGGAACAAAAACTACAAGCTTCTCCTTTTTATTGAACATATTTGTTATGACAGTATCACTGTCGGAATATTCTGTTTTGCCGAGCATAGCATCTAAAATTGCCTGGGCTTCAGCCTGGTAGTTAAATATGCCTTCGCCGTTTCCCCACCTTGCAGAAGCAAAAAACAGGGACATTGCAAACCATTCATCCCCATCTGAAGCCGTATTTTTGTCCATCATATTGCCGTCCGTGTCAAGCTGCCAACAGAAGTAGTCTTTTCGCTGCCCACTTTTATACTGCATATATGTTTTTGCCCATTTCCACAACCTGTCGAATTCACTTTTTTTATCCGTCTGAACGGCAATCATCATGCCATATGACATGCCTTCACTGCGCACATCGTTATGTAAAATGTCTTCAATATATGCCATATCGGGCTCTACGGGATAATAAACACGTTCCCTTTCATTATCTCCATAAAATAACTGGTTCCATGTGTCATCCACCCTTTTTTGCACTTCTTCTTCGCTTACATCAAGCAGCTCGGTAAAAAGGTTGCTGTACCTGCCTGTATAATAAGCTCCTTTTTTTGAAGCATCGCCGGAACAGGCGGTGTACGGTGAAGATGAAACACAGTAAGGTATGAACAAAATTTTGGAAAAAAGCAAAACAATTGTCTTTATACATTTCATTTCCGGTGCTCCTTTAGTATATTATTATATATTTAATACATTCTAATATCCGGGACTTTTACTTCTTTATAAAAGTAAAAAAAAATTGAAAAAACCAAAATAAGAAAAGGTGTTAAAGAATAGATATTTGAAGTATTTTTAGCCGACATGGCTTCAGCGCAGGACGAAGCCATGCAGTCGGTTACTTATTTAAGTATGCCAATCTTTATTCCTACAGCGGGCAGTACTCCCGAGAAGTCTATATTATCCCATTTTTTATATTTGGTAAAGGATGTTTCATTATCATATATGCTCAGCCTTAAAACACCTCCTGCATAAATATCAAGTGAGAGCGTTTTAATGAAACTAATTTGTGAGCCTATTATTACACCACCGGCAAATACATTTAATTTCTGGATTATATCCAGGGTTACAAATTCATCTTCAACAAACTTTGTTTCAAGTCCGTTTATCCAGAGCCTCCTGTACATCAGGCTGGTTGCGGCATATACTCCTATTGGAGCTTTATGCCTCGGATTTACGGAGGCAAGAAGGTAGTTTTTCCACTGAATAATAGTACCGAATCCGTAAATGTTTTTGCTGTTGTAAGGATCGTAAGTATCTGTCCTTTCGTTGTAATAGCTGAGTGACTGGTTTAGCATGAACCGTCTCGATATACCTTCATCAGTGGCATATGTTGCCAGACCGGACAAGTCAACGGAATTTCTCGGATTAATTGATTTCTCATACGATATCTGAAATGTTCCTTCAAATATCCTTACAGGATTTAAGGAAATAACTGATTTGAACGGTTTGGGTCTGATTGTATCATAGCGGAAAGAAACAATACTGCCAATCTTTTGTTCGGCAATACTCTTTTTCTGGCTTTTCATCATTGAGTCGAGAAGATAGAACTTGTAATTAAAATCTGCCGGATCAAAGTCAAGCATTAATATCTTTGTGGCAAGCTGTCTGTAAGCCATATCTATTTCTTCGAGTTTGCTGTCAAATTTTTCATGCCTGGTTTCCCACGATTTAATCTTTGAATCAAGAAGCTCAAGTTTTGAGTCAAGAAGCTGCAGCTTCAGGTCGAGTAATCTCATTTTGTTGTCAATTGAATCCTGGCCCAGCAGTCCGTTTGATTTCAATAACACTGATATTATCAGCATTAGAGCAATTTTAATGTATGTTTTCATTTTATATCTGATTTTAGGTTTATGGATTGTTGTTGATTACCAGGTATTAAGATGATTATAATAAGCTTGAAGTTGCGTGACAGGATTGCCGGATATAGATAAATAGGTATATTTTTATATTTTTGGATAATAAACATTTGAGCATTTGAAAATTACATTTGTATATGTTGTCTGCATGCTTTGCTGTTTTTGTGCTAATGCCTGTATAAATCAGGAGAGCTATATTGATATTGGTCATAACAATATTACAGAAGGGGCCTTTCTCAGGATGGCATCAGTTTCTTTATTTGAGCTCAGTAATTACAGGGCAGGGACCGGATTTTTATTGTCATTCAGCAATCATTGCAACAAGAGGTTTACAGGCTGGTTTATAAATGCATCAGGTGATTTTAAAATAAAGAAAATACCTTTTGAAGCCTGTGTATTCTACAGGATCAATCCATTCTCTGAAATTATGAAGGAGATAAACTGGGGCATACTCCTGGGATATGGGGGTGACCATTTCAGGCTGAAATTAGGCAATAATTTCAGGCTTTATAAACTAAACAAGAGCACAATTAAAGAACACGGACTTAGTAAAGATGCCCGGACAAGAATTTTTGAGCCGAGGAACCTAATGTATTCCTTTGCCTATTATATAATGCCCGCTGACCACAAATGGAATGCCTCAGCCTCTATAGTCAACTTTGATTCTTTTCTTATTCAGCAGGAGACGAATCCGATGATTACGGGAAGGTTTTTATATAATGTAAATTCACGATTACATGTATACTGGGAGATATGGTACCAAAGCGCAGGCATGTTCAATCTGCAGGCAAATTACTTTGGTTTTTACTTTAGAACAGGCTTGTCATGGCAAATAAAATGATAAAAAGGATATACTGTATTATAATTGGCCTTTTTACTCTGTCAGGCTGCTATAAGGATATTGACCTGAGGGGCTTCATAAGGTCAAAGGACAACGTTAATGAGCGCTTCAGCCAGTCTCTTTGCTGGAATGCTCAGAATCCCTCGCGTATTATTTATACTGATACCGATAATTACAGCATGATTATTGCTGCAGACAGCCATGTTGGCACTACCTGTAATTTTAAAAAGCTTCTCGGCCTGTCGGGGGCATCTGAAATTGCTGCGTTATTTATTGCAGGCGATATAACTACGGGCAAAAAGGGAGACTATGATGTTGTGAAACAATTGATCGATGACGCTGATTCAGTAACCTGCTTTCTCCTTGCAGGCAACCATGATCTCTATTTTGAAGGATGGCAGATTTTTTATGATTACTTCGGGTCGTCGACCTATACAGTCACGGTAAATACTCCGCTGGCAACAGACATTTATATCTGTATTGATACAGGGGGAGGGACAGCAGGGGATAAACAACTTGAGTGGCTTAAAGATATACTGGTGAAAAACAGGCATAATTACAGACATTGTGTAATAATAACACATAATAATTTTTTCAGGAACCGTTATACCACATCCACAAACCCTCTTGTTGAAGAGTTATATGTGCTTCTGGAATTATTTTTCGAGTATGATGTAAATCTTGTTATTACAGGACATGATCATAAAAGGTATGAAGAAGTATTCGGACCCACTACTTACATAACTCTTGATGCAGCAATGGACGGACTGAGTTATGCTTCATATTTAAAACTTGTTGCTGCTGACGGGCAACTGGACTATCAGTTTATTGAAATATGAATTATTTACTGAAATTTAAAACAAGGTTATCCTGGATTTTTAATAAATTTTATTATGAAGAAAAGGTCTGAAGATGTTAAAGTACTTATAACAAGAAGTTTTCCTGAAACAGGAATTGAATTGTTACGCAAAGAAGGATTCGGTGTCACTGTCTGGACCGAAGACAGGCCCATGACACAGGAGGAGCTTATAGGCCTGGCCCTGAAAAATGATGCTTTATACTGCACTGTAACGGAAAATATAAATAAATATTTTCTTAACAAATGCAGCCACCTTGATATAATTTCCCAGTTTGCAGTAGGATTTGACAATATTGACATACAGGAAGCAACGCGACTGGGAATCCCTGTCGGCTTTACTCCCGACGTGCTGAGTGATGCAACGGCAGATGTGGCATTCGGATTAATGATTGCCGCATCACGAAAGATGTTTTATTTGCACAAGACAATTTCCAGGGGGGAGTGGGATTATTTTCGCCCGAAGGCCGGTCTGGGTATTGAACTGAAAAACAAGACCCTTGGGGTTTTCGGACTTGGCCGTATAGGAATGGAGATGGCCAAAAGATGTAAAGGAGCGTACAATATGGAAATAATTTACTGTAACCGGAACCGTAACGGAACTGCAGAAAGTCTGCTTGGTGCCAAACCGGTCAGCTTCGATGATCTGCTTAAAAATGGTGACGTTATATCAGTTCATTGTACACTCAGTGATGAGACAAAAGGCCTGTTTGATAAGTATGCCTTCACTAAAATGAAATCTACGGCAATATTTGTTAATACATCAAGAGGGGCGGTTCATAATGAGCATGACCTGGCAGAAGCTTTAAAAAACGGGACCATCTGGGGTGCCGGACTCGATGTTACAAATCCGGAACCAATGCAGCCTGATAACTCCTTGCTAAACATGGAAAATGTAGCTGTTTTACCACATATCGGCTCTGCAACGATAGAGACAAGAAATAAAATGTCTGAGATGGCAGCCTGTAATATAATTGAGTATTATAAGAGGGGCAGGGTACCTGACATTGTTAATCCGGAAGCAATTGTAAATGGCTTTTAACCTGCGGAAACACATAGAATTTTTTGATACTCTGGATTTAGGATTTATCTGCCGCGATCATAACTGTAAATTTATTGAAGCAAACAATGTTGCAGAAAAGATTTTAGGGGTTTCCAAAGCACAAATGGAAGATCCCGCAATCCTTTTGCATGAATTGCAGGCTACAAGGGAAGACGGCTCGCCATTTCCGGGAAGAGAAAATCCCTCATTACTGGCGCTTTCCTCAGGAAAGAAAGTGAAAAATGTGGTTATGAACATCTATAACAAACAACAGAAAAAATACAGCTGGATAAATGTTGATGATGTGCCTGTATTCAGAAACAATGAAAAGAAACCTTATGTTGGGGTTACTGTCTTTATGTGATGATTTTATGGCTAAGCCTATTGATAAAAACCTGTTAATAGAAAAGATCAATAAGTATTACTAAATCCGGTACGTTCATCATATCATAAGGCAGTACAAGTTATAATCACTTTAATATATCATGTTCAAGCTTTACAGGTGATAAGCCTTTAAACATTATTTCACCTGTCAGAGCCCTGACAACCGCTTCCTGGACATACCTGTCGCTGCTATATGCATTAATGAGCACCGGAATATGCTGAAAATAGTAGTTTAAATAATACGGATTGCTATAGGAAACAACAATCATCTGTTCTTTGGGCAGCATATTAAACGTCCATGCTGACTCAGCTTCCAGTCCCTTTAAAAATTGAATGCCCACAGGATCGAAATACCTGTTTTCAAAACATGCAATAATCCTGTCATAATATTTAAGGCTGTCCATACGCCAGTTCCAGTCAAAATAAGATAAGCCGTATCTTAATTCAACGTTAAATCCCCTATCTTCAAGAAGCTTCCTTGTATATAGAAAAATATTTGATTTATCTCTTTCACTAACGTTAACAAGCAGGATATTTTTCACTTTACTGTTATTAAGAGGCAGATGTTGGCTGTCCCCCCTTATCAGTGTAATACCATTCTCAGCAACTGCCCTGGCAGTATTATCTATAAGGGTTTTATCATCAGGTGAAAGTTTTTTAAATACCTTATAGTCCTTATCCAGGAGTCCGAACCTCTCCTTTAATGCCCATATTCTTTCAACAGCATCATCAAGCCTTTCCACAGGTATCTCATTTCTTAATATCCTTGCTTCCAGGGTATCCATAAAAGACAGATCAGGCCACAACATTAAATCAACCCCTGCCTTGAAGCAGGCGATCGATGTTTCCAGCTCATTCGGGTAGTAGCCGGCTGCCCCTCCCATGTTAAGTGCATCCGATATCACAACACCTTTGAAATTCATTTTTTGTTTTAACAGCTTTACTATAATTTCTTCCGATAAACTGGCAGGAGGAAGACAATTGTTAAGTAGTTCCTTCTGGTAGGCGGGGAAAGTTATATGTCCGACCATTACGGAAGGGGCACCATGGTTTATAAGGGACTGGAATACTTTTCCGTATGTGCGCTTCCACTCCTTCCAGCTGAGAGTATTTGAAGCGGTCATTATATGCTGGTCACGTATTGTTGCACCGTCGCCCGGAAAATGTTTTATTGTGGTAATAATATTCTGATCATGCATCCCGTCAATTTGTTTCTTTAAAAGTGGTATGGCTGTTTCAGGATTGTCAGATATAGCTCTTTCATTTACAAGGGAGTGCAGGGGATTTAAGTTAAGATCTGCTACGGGGTGCAAAAGCCAGTTAATACCGAAGTCTCTGGCTTCCAATGCAATAGATTTTCCATATTGATAGGCCAGCTGCCGGGAATTTGCAGCACCCAGCGTCATCTCAACAGGCATATATGTGTAGGCAGGAAATTTCTCACCCAGCCCCCTTTCAAAATCTTCCATAAAAATTAGCGGGTACCTGGAGCTGGCAGCATATTCTTTAATGCTTTCCTTCATGTAATAAGCCATTGTTGAGTCTTTAGGTGCAAAATAGAAATAATACCAGTCTGCCATAAAGAATCCGCCAACAGGATACCTCATAAAAAAAGTATCCAGGTTACCCCCTTCAAATTTTTCATAATCATAGAATCTTGAAACAATGATCATCGTCTGCCCGATTTTTTCCCTTAGTGACAATGATTTCCAGGAAGTATCCTTTGGTATAAATTCAGACACTTCCTTTTCTGAATCCCTGCCACCCATGCCGGGTTTGGTTTTACAGCAGATAGTAATAAAACCCATAGCAAACACGATAACCAACAGCAGGTAACATAATTTTTGTTTCATGAGATATAATTTTAAGTTTTCAATTCGTTGCCACTATTTCTGATCCGCAATATTGATTCCCTCAACCACTACCACAGGCTTTTCTCCTCCCGTATCTGCATTTTCAAGTTCCGCATAAACCGTGCGCCGCTCGCCGGGCATAAGTGAAACATAGTTGTCACTGTAAATGACAGGCAATATGCGGTCCCCGCTTTTCTCTCCCACAACTTTAAGCCTTACCATGAGGGCCGGATAGTCAGATGAATTTATAAGCTCCGTAGCAAGATGCCATTTGGCACCTCTTTGTTCGGCATGTGTCTCTGATTCCAGGTTTATACCTGGCAGCTCCCTGAGAGCCCTTAAATTTCCTTCTTCAAGTCCGCGCCAGTAGAAGTTTTCCGACAATGTTTCTTCGCCTCTTAACAGCTTCAGCCTCATGAAATACACACTTGTCAGTCCCGATGGATACTCCATGGCAAAGCAACGCACCATACTATCTTCAGGGCACCTTAAAGTATCGTATTTCTTCCATTTTAATGATCCGTCCATATTCAGCAGTTCAACTGCCGCTAAAAGTCCTGATCCGTCAGGTACGCTGTAATTAACTACTTCTATGCTGTCACTTAGTGCATTCCATTGGATATGCAGGGACTCCGAACCTTTCTTGCAGCCAAAGTATGCTGCTGTGGGCTCGAAATAGTAGTCGTATGTTTGCCATACAAGGGACGGCCATGCCGGATGGCTCATCCATAAAAGAAGACCCATTCTGTTTTTTCCCTGGGCCTCAAACATGGCGCGATAGCCCTCGTAGTTTATCCACTGGGCAAGGTTTATCCAGTCAGCCAGGTTGTCAGCAGGACCAAAGCTCTCTTCAATCCTGTTAATAAATGAAGATCCCCGCTGTGCTCCCTCAATGCAAAAATCATGCAACCCCCACATAC
>CAZOLY010000049.1:0-19605 GCA_964580815.1 uncultured Bacteroidales bacterium | reverse complement strand
CAACACAATTATACTGATAAGCATATAAATTGCAACTGCAACCATATTATAAAAAATATTGATTTTAAAATAAATATATAAATAAACAATAAAAAGAGGGATGTACTGAAATTCAAAACTCATTTCAATTTCACAGCAGTCCCGTAAGCAAGCATTTCTGAAGCACCTGCCATAACAGAAGAAGTCATAAACCTGACATTTACTATAGCATCTGCACCCAGGCGCTGTGCATCCGATATCATCCGCTCAATGGCCTGTTCCCGTGAATCTGCCAGAAGTTTTGTATATTCCGATATCTCACCACCCACTATGTTCTTTAGTCCTGCAAAAATATCCCTGCCTATATTTCTTGCCCTTACGGTGCTGCCTCTGGCTATACCCAAAGTTTCTGAAACTTCACGGCCAGGAATTGTTTCTGTTGATACTATCAGCATAATATTTTATGTTTTGGTATTTATGTTGTTAATACAAAATTTCAGTATCTATGATGCATTAAAGGTATTAAATATTTAATTCTTTTATTCTAAATTAAAAATAACTCTTTATTTATTACTAAATTTGGTTATAGTTTTAATAATTAAATTTTAAATAAATGAACAGCCATTATATATTTAAAAATTTAAATATATTACTTTCACTGGTAATACAGATATTTTTTTTTACGTCATGCAATTCACAAAACACTAAAAACCAACAAATGCAAAATTCATATAAAGAATTAACAGATCGTGAGCCTGTTGTTGCCGGACAGTTTTATCCGGGCCGATCGGACGAACTTAATACTGAACTTATAAAACTTTTCTCGGAAGCAGAGCCCGCCAAAGTCAAAGGAGAAGTGATGGCAATAGTAGTACCCCACGCAGGCTATGTTTTTTCAGGCGGGGTCGCTGCATCGAGCTTTAACCAGATTAATCCCAAAAAAAAATATGATATAGTATTTGTTATAGGTTCCAGTCACAGGGTAGCTTTTGAGGGTGCCTCAATTTACAACAAGGGCAATTATAAAACTCCTTTAGGTACCGTGAATGTTGATCTGAATACAGCCAATAACCTTATTAACAAATATGACGTTTTTAAATACAGGCCCGATGCCCATGAATACGAACATTGTATTGAAGTGGAATTGCCTTTCCTTCAGCATATTATGGAAACTGAATTTAAAATTGTGCCTATAGTTATCGGTACACAATACCCTGAAACATGTAAAAAAATTGCCAGCGCCCTGGCGCCCTATTTCAATACCAATAACCTTTTTGTTATAAGCTCTGATTTTTCACATTACCCGCCTTACGAAGAGGCTTGTAAAGTTGATAATTTAACTGCAAGCGCAATAATATCCAATAATCCTGATGAACTGCTGAAAACACTTAAAAAGAATTCACAAATGAACATTTCCAATCTTGCAACAAGTTTATGCGGGTGGACATCAGTATTAACACTTATGTATATTACATCGGATATTCCAGGCGTTAAATATTTTCCTGTGGTATATAAAAATTCTGGTGATGCCAGTTATTATGGTGATAAATCAAGAGTTGTAGGATATTATTCTATTGCCGTGGCAAAGGAAGAGTCAGAGACAACAATACCCGGGAAAGAGGCATCAGAAGATAATCCAAAAAAAAAAGACTTTGAATTAACAGCGGAAGATAAAAAAATACTTCTTGGAATAGCACGAAATACGGTTGAGGAATATGTTGAAAACAGGGAAGTACCACCGGTAGATGCCAAAGGTTTCTCCAGCAACCTGCTTACCAACACAGGGGCTTTTGTCACCCTTCATAAGAAGGGTAACCTAAGGGGCTGTATCGGAAGATTCGAGCCCGATATACCATTGTACCAGGTTGTCCAGGATATGTCTGTTTCAGCAGCTACAAGGGATTTTAGATTCTCCCCGGTTAAATCAGATGAGCTCGATGATATAGATATTGAAATATCCGTGCTTACGCCATTAAAAAAAATAAACTCTGTTGATGAAATTGAACTGGGCAAGCATGGTATATACATAAAGAAGGGATATAGCTCAGGAACATTCCTGCCACAGGTGGCAACGCAGACAGGCTGGAGTCTTGAAGAATTCCTTGGGCACTGTTCACGGGATAAAGCCGGCCTGGGATGGGACGGCTGGAAAGATGCAGATATATATATTTATGAAGCAATAATTTTTTCGGAAAATGAGATAAAGCATTGATTTTATTTGTAAATCCATGATCTTTTATGAATTCCCCTTACCTTATATTTCCATTAAGCATTCTTGCACTTATTCTGTATCTGCTGACACTCAGCCTTTCCAGGCTTTCAGTTATCAGGCTGGCGACACACAGGAAGATCTGGAATGTGCTTCTGCTCGTTACATTCTTTGTTACAGCTATATTGGGACTTACTCTCGCTATACAGGTTAATTATAAGATTAAGATTCCCTATATTAAAGAGCTGCTTACACTGCATGTTGATTTCGGAATAGGAATGACTGCCATAGCAGTATTTCATTTCCTGTGGCACTGGAATTATTTTTTAAACCTGTTCAAAAAGAAAAGACAGGCAAAAAAAGCTGATGAAGGGAAACTGAAGAGTACTGAAGAAATTAATAAAGAAATTGCTGAAGAAATTACTGAAGATCATAAAGAACAGGTAAAAATCAAGCTTCCTGAAATCCTGCCCCTGATAGTACTTGGATTTTCTGCTATATTATCCCAGATAATTTTGTTAAGAGAATTTTTTCTTGTCTTTAGCGGTAATGAACTTGTCTGCGGCTTAATCCTTGCAAACTGGATGATCATTACAGGGACGGGTGCTTTTATAGGGAGAATAACAAAAGGAACGGGCAGTTCCAAAAATTTCGTTTTTTATGCTTTAGTGCTGCTTGGTCTTATACCCCCGGTTACTGTTTTCCTGATAAACAATTTAAAAAATATAATCTTCGAGCCAGGTGTTGCAATAGGGTTATTTCAGATTATTATCAGCACTCTTACAATACTTTTGCCATTTTGCTTATTGTCAGGTTTTATGTTTACCTGGCTGGCAACAAGATTGTCTGTATCTTTAAAAACCAACCTTATAGAAAAAGCATATGCTTTTGAGTCTATAGGCAGTATCATCGGAGGAGGACTGTTTAGTTTTCTCTTTGTGTATTTTCTCACAACCTTTCAGATACTGGGCATACTATTATTAATTAATATTCTCTCCGCCCTGATAATAACAATAAAATCGAAATTAACTGTATATAAGGTTTTTTTAATTCTCCCGTCCCTGGTATTTATTCTGGCAGTATTTATTTTCGACCTGGATTCTTTTTCAAAAAAGGCATTATATAAGAACCAGGAGCTGATATTTCTAAAAGATACGCCCTATGGCAATCTGGCTATAACAAAAACGGGGGATCAGGAAAACTTTTATGAGAATAATATACTTCTTTTTAATACCTATAACACGATAGCAAACGAGGAAGCAGTCCATTATGCAATGGTTCAGCACAGGAATCCCAAAAATGTCCTGTTAATTTCAGGAGGTATTTCAGGTATAACAGATGAGATACTAAAATATAATGTAAATAAAATTGATTATGTAGAACTTAATCCATGGATATTCAGAATTGGCAGGCAATACACAGAATCATTGAAGGACAGAAGAATAAATCCCATAGAGCAGGATGCCCGTTTATTTCTTAAAAACTCACCTGACAAATACGATATTGTGCTTATCAACCTGCCGGAACCTTCTACAGCCCAGATAAACAGGTATTATACAATTGAGTTTTTCAGGCTGCTGAAAGAAAAACTTAACAGGGGAGCAGTGGTATCATTAAGCCTTCCTTCAACAATAAATTATATAAGTGAAGAAGAAGCAAGGGTGAACTCTGTAATTTATAATACTATAAAAAGAATATTTAAAGAAGTTTTAATTATTCCGGGAGAAAGGAATTTCTATATTATTTCTGACGGCAAACTTAGTATAAACATAGGTAAACTCATTGAAGAGAAAGGGATAGACAATGTTTATGTAAACCAGTATTACCTTGACGATTCCAATTTAAAACAAAGAAGTGACTATATATTATCCAACATCACGGAGGACCATGATATTAATACTGACTTCAGGCCCGTATCTTATTTCAACCAGCTGTTATTTTGGATCAGCCAGTTTAACATCGATTTAAAAATAGTTATTGCTGTTAGCCTGGTTGTGCTGGCAGTACTAATATTATTAATCAGCAGGCTCAATGCTGTTAACCTGGGCATGTTCACGGCCGGATTTACGGCATCTTCAATAGAGGTAATACTGATAATTTCATTCCAGATAATATACGGATATGTATACCAGACATTGGGTATTATTATAACCATTTTTATGGCTGGCCTTGCCACCGGAGCCTTATTAAGGAATACAATTATCCGGGCCCCTCATGTCAAGCATTATTTTATCCTTCAATTTTTGCTCGCAATATACTCGGTTGTATTACCATTCATTGTAATATTTACAGCATCACTGTCAGTTCATCCTAACCTGGTCCATATCATTTTCTTCATCCTCACTTTTGTGATCTCTTTTATTGTCGGACTATTATTTTCCATGGCAACCCTTTTGCAGAAAGCGCCGATATCTGAAATATCAGCAAAGGTATACAGTGTTGATTTGGTTGGGGCAGCTGTAGGTGCTTTATTCACTTCCGTGCTGCTTATACCTGTAACAGGAATTTTATGGACCGCCATAATACTGGGGGCATTAAATGCTTTGTGCGCCCTGATTACTATCCTGAGAAACAAAACAATATATAATAAACCGTAATATCAGAGCTGCCTCTCATTCTCAGTTACCTGACGATAAGATATAATAAAAATGCTGCAGCAAAGCCGGTGACGGAAACTATGGTTTCCATGACTGTCCATGACTGCAAAGTTTGTTTTTCGGTCATACCAAGATATTTACTTACCAGCCAGAAGCCGCTGTCATTTACATGAGACAGGATTGTGGCTCCCGAAGCAATAGCAATCACAATTATTGCCCTGTGAGCATCTGAAATGGGCATACCCTGGATAACCGGACTTATAAGTCCGGCAGATGTGATCATGGCTACGGTAGCTGAACCCTGCGTAATGCGTATGATGGCAGCCAGTATATATGCCAGCACTATAGGTGCAATATGGTATGAAAGCAACATTTTTGCAAAAGCTTCCCCGGCCCCGCTTTCGATGAGTATTTCCTTAAATACTCCCCCCGCCCCTGTTACCAGTATTATCAATCCGGCAGGGGCCAGGGCCCTGTCGGAAAATTTAATGATCTGCTTTCCTTTAAATCCCTTCCTTATGCCAAGGAAGTATGCTGCTATCAATGTAGCTATTGCCAGGGCACTGAAAGGATGGCCAAGAAACCTTAACAGCTTTACTGTGTAATTCTCTTCTGAAATATGCTCTTTCTTTACAAGCACATCAAAAACCGAAGATGTAAGGATAAGCAGCAAAGGAAGTATAATTACAAACAAAGCCATATAAAAGTCCTTTCTGCTTCCTGATAAATCTTTGCGGGCAGCAGATTCAATATATTCGGGAGGTCCCACATTTATCTTGCGGCCAATGTACTTTCCAAAAACAGGTCCTGCCAGTATAGCTGTAGGAACACCTGCTATGGTCCCGAAAATAATGACCCAGCCAAGGGGTGCTCCGATTATTTCCGAAACAGCAACAGGACCGGGTGTGGGAGGTATGAATGAGTGGGTAACAGCCATGCCCGCCAGCAGGGGAATGGCATAATGCAGAACAGATAAGCCCGATTTCTTTGCAAGCGTATATACTATAGGTACCAGTATAATGAACCCCACATCGATAAAAACAGGGATCGATATAATAAAGCCTGCAAACACCAGTGCCCAGGGAGCATTTTTTGTTCCAAAACTCTTAACAATATAACCTGCCATTGTCTCTGCCCCTCCCGATATTTCCAGCAGCTTGCCCAGTATTGCCCCCAGTCCCACAATAATGGCTATGTAACCCAGTATTCCTCCCATGCCATCCTGAATACTCTTTAGCAGGTCCTGAAACGGCATACCCGCTGCCAGTCCGACAGCAGCACTTACAAGCAGTAATGATACGAATGCATGAATTCTGAAGTATATTATCAGAACAAGAAGTAATATTATTGACAGTAAGGTAATTACAAGAAGGTAAATGGTGGTATCCATAACTTGTTTTAAATTTCAGGATTTATAATTAAATATTAAAATTAAAAATCAATACTATTTAATAAAAAATTATGAATATATTTCGACCGGCAAGATTTTTTTAACCTAAAATTATATTATTATGAGACAGATAATACGCATTTTAAAAGCATCCTTATTCCTGATGCTGCTGAAATCTTTTTGCCTTGCCAGCGCACAGGATACCATCACCGATGATGAGATCCTTAAAATATTTGACGGACTGCGTGTTGCCGATGTATCTGACGGCATGGATATGGTAGGTCTCCGTGATGCCGGATTGATGGATACACGTATCGAAGCTCTCTGGAGAGATACTGAAAATATGACCCACGTTTTTTGCGGCATAGCAGTGACGGCAAGATATGTTCCTACAAATAAAGTAGTGAAAAATCCTATGGAAAAGGAAGAATATCAAAAATGGGAAGGTGACTGGTACAACAATTTTTCTTCGGAGCCTTTTGTTGAGTTTATTAAACCCGGCACTGCCATAGTCCTGGATGTCCAGGGTGACGGTGATGTCGGCTCCGTGGGATCATACAATTCGCTGGCATGGTATGGCAGGGGAGCCAGGGGAATTATATCAAACGGGGGAATTCGTGATACGGATGAGATCATTAAAGAGCACATACCTGTTTATCTCGATTATATGGAAAGAGGCAGGGGCATAAGGCCGGGAAGAAATGAAATAGAATCTGTCAACAAGCCCGTAACTATAGGAGGTGTACTGGTCAGGCCCGGCGATGTAATTGTTGCCGATGGTGATGGTGTTATTACGGTGCCCAGGGAACATGCCCGGAAAGTAGCCGAATATGCAAGGGAAATACTTAATAAAGACAAAAAAGGCAGAAGAGGCTTATATGAAAATCTGGGAATGCCTCTGGATAAAACCGTTGAAATAGAAGACTAAGAGAACCTATTGCCGAATAACCGGCGGCCTTTATTCTTTTTCCAGGATATGCTGTGCAGCAAGAACCAGGAACATAAAATTTGTGGCACCGCCACCAATAACATATTCGGTCTGCTGCCACAAATAAGGCCATACCTTCAGTTCGGGAAAATCAGGCCTTATAAGTGCGGTACCTGATATAACACCTCCAGGTATGTAAGACCAGTCCGCCCTGTTTACCCCATAGGCAACAATGGCTGAATTTACTCCCACACCTGACACAAATGAGGCAGTATTTGCCCCGGGATGGCAGCCCAGTATGAAATTCAGGGAGTTTAACATATACTCTTTGAAAGCATCATCATGCATGTACTTGTACAGGTAATACTGTTTTACTCCCGTGTTCTGTATATGCCAGCCTTCTCCCCATATTCGCGGTCTGTATTGCACACCAAACGGATTGTTATTAAGTTCGTCATTCACCCTCGCCAAATAATTCCGGACAGAGTCATTTATTAATCCGGTAAACTGTTCATCATCAATAACCGGCAGAACACGGCTTACTGACCACCCTGCCGCTGACACAGGGATTTGCCCTGATATGTCAAGAAGCTGCTCTTTATATGTTGCTTTCCCTGTGGTAAGAATCAATTCTGTCAGTGCCTCGGCAGCGAACCTTACGTATCTGTTATCCTGCCTGTTTTTTTCCCAAAGCTCTTCTGCTACCTGCTGGCATAGCACTGACAGGGAATCGTTATATCCTTTCAAAACACGGGAAGCTGCGGCAAGGCACCCGCTGACATACAATTCTCTTCTCGGATTACTTTCAGTGAACACCCAGCGGTCATCATTTATTTGAGATATACTGTTATCTGTCATGTTTGCGCCATCACCCAAAAGAACATACTGCCTCGTTGTGGAACTTATAATGCCCCTGTATAACCTCCCCAGATTCTGATACCCCCCCAATATGCTAAGTACACCGTGTTCTACCTGCTGCAGAACATCCGGCTTTCCATCAGGCATATGTAATTCAACCAGGTGGTTTTTTTGATCAACAGTAGTCTCATCATAATCCACATTAAATTCTTCATATATGAGACTTAAAATATGTACGGTCCCGGCCTGTGATTCGACGCGCAGATCATAATCACCCGCATCGTGCCACCCTCCTGCATTCAGTCCCGGCACATGCTCATAAGATTTAAACCTTGTAAGGGTTGAGTCTCCCTGGAAATACCCGTCTATATGAATGGTATCAACAGGGGCCATTAACGCATCATCCATATGGCAAAGTCCGTGCCACACCCTGTACCTGTCATTAATCCGCATATGGCACATCTGAACCGGCAAAAAATACTCGAGTGTGGGTTGCCATACATGCCTGTCAAAAATATCACCATCTATTATAAAAGGATTTGACTTAGAGTTTTCATATTCTAAAATATATATGCCTGGTTTTGTTACCGAAGAAAAGTCAAACCTGAAATACTGGTACCTTAAAAATTCTCCCCACCTTTCGGGGTCTTCCGCAAGCACTGTTTCAAAAGAGCCGGATGCCAAAATACGCTTCAAATACACCTTTTGTGAGCTTACATGGTTTTTATCACATTCTATAACTGCTACCTTTGATTGCGAAGTGTGGTAACCGACCTGCGAAATATGAATTACAGGATCATATTTCCAGCCAGGTAATACTTCAGGTGTTATTATCCATTCAACTGCATTTTTAGTGGCTCCCGGAGATATATTGGTTCTCAAAATGAACCAGCCATTATTGTGCAGAACCCGGCCATCTATTAACTGAAGGGTGCCTCTCACAGCAGTAACCGCCATTCTTTGATCTTCCGTTTCAGGAGCAATAGTAAGGCTTTTTCCTTCGGCCAGGGGTTCTGCCGGTCCGCTAAGCTGCCTTGGGAAAAAACCTGCATTGCCATCCATATAATAAGTTTTATCAAATAATGCACCCGGAAAAAGCTCAAGATTAAATCCTACTTTGCCAATCCACTTTTCCGGCACCGGCTCTTCAAGATCTACAGTAATCCGTACAGACTCACATTCTGCCTGTACCCTTACCTGATAGCGCAGCTCTATATCCGGACGGGGAACCGGATTAAATTGTTGATCGGCCCGTTCCGGGTCAGGAAAATATAATGTAACAGTAACCGAATTATTGACAGTATCAATCACTTTTTTTTCTGTTTTTGGCAGGGGCTGCCATTGTCCCGGTGATGCATCAAGCCTCAAATCACCATTTGCCGCTACTCTTACCCCATTCTGAATAATTGTGATTCCACCCTGATGTCCTTCGGGATAACTATCATCGAAAACCATAACGTTAAGTCCGTGCATTTCAAAATAGTTACTGCCATTGATTACAAGACAGTTTTTGTCTGCAGCATTGGATACCATAACAATGAACCATACTAAAAAAGCAGTCACCGACAATTTGAGAGATTTTATACTATTTATACTATTCATGCTATTTATTTAATAATTAATATTATATGGATTTGATTAATTCCTAAATATTCATAAGAAAATCAGTAAGGTTCTCTACCCTGTCTATGTCAAATTTTTTTCTAAGCCTGTACCTGCTTATTTCAACACCGCGAACCGAAATATTTAAAAGAGGTGCAATTTCCTTGCTGGACAGGTTCATCCGCAGATAAGCACACAAACGCAGATCCTTCGGCGTAAGTGAAGGATAATTTAATCTTATCTTTCTAAGGAAGTCCTCATGAACCTGGTCAAAATGCACTTCAAATTTCTCCCAGTCATCTTCATGTAACATATCACTTTTTATGGTTTTAATAACTCCTTCGATTTGCTTTTTTGACTGCTCATGAATCATTTTCTGATGTATCCTTTCAAGTTTTGCCTTTATCTGGTTTAATATTTCATTTTTACTTGTTATTTGCATAGCAATGGCTGCGAGCTCTTTTGACTTGCTTTCAAGTTCTGTTTTGTTGCGCTGCACTTCAATCTCAAGTTTTTCATTCTTCAGACGAATTATTTCCTGCTCAGCTATTACCGATTCCTGCTGGTATTTCTCCCTTTGTTCCTTAATCTCACGATCCTTTTTGTTTTTTATTTTTTCCTTTTCCTTTTCGATTCTTGAAAGCAGTAGTCTTATAAAAACAAAGACCAGAACTGCAATAATAATCAAATAGCCCAGATAAGCCAATTTTGAGCGGTACCAGGGAGGTAATATTACAAATTTAAACTCAGTTTCATCAGATTCTATATTATATATATTTTTTGCTTTTGCCCTGAATACATATTCTCCTTCAGAAAGATTCGTATATTCCCTGCTTGTGTTGGTAGTCCAGCCAGACCACCTTTCATCAAATCCTTCGAGATAACAGCTGAATTGCACCTTTGCCGTACTTTCAAAAGAAAGGGCACTCATACTGAACCTCAGTGAGTTGAATTTATGATTTATTTGTGCAACCTGATGCTCAAGCCTCCGGGTAACTATTATATTGTTAGTATCAACAAAAGTGCCTCCAAAAAGTACTGAATCATTAAGGATCTCAACCTTGCGAATCAGAGTCACAAAGGCTTTATTATATTGCCTTGTTATTGAAGGGTCAAAATGTACAAATCCGTCTTCTGTGGCAATAATAAAATTCATATTGTCTATCTGGTAAAAATGCTCGAAAGTTATAATGAATGTCCCTCTCAGATCATTAAAAGGAGTCTGTTCAAAATTAAAGGTCCCGTCATAGTTCATTTTGAGCACACATAACCCGTTTTCTCCAAAAATCCAGTAGTTGCCGTTTGAGTCGGTGAAAATCTTGTTTACCTTGTAGCGCCCTCCAAATATATCATTAAAATAATCATGTCGCACAAATTTATCACTGGTATGGTCATACCGGTAAAAGCCGTTAACTGTGGAAATGACAACTTCATTTTTAAATTTAAGCACCGAATTTCCATAATCTGATGGCAGTCCCGATGCAGAATTATAAAATTTAAGGTCAATAATGCTGTCCAGTTTATCATTAAGAGTGATCCTGTACACTCCTTTATATACATGGCTCATCCAAATTGAGCCGTCATTGCCTATTTCCATCTCCCTGCAGGACTCGGAGAAGCCTTTTAATACTGACTTGAATTCCCAGCCCAAAGGATTTCCTGGTTGCCTTTCTATTAGTACCAGTCCCGTATAAGTGCCGGCAATAATCTGGTCAGGATAACCGGGAAGCTGCAAAAACTTCCATCCTCCCTGTATTTCATAAATCAAATGGCCCCTCCCCTGTTTGATGATATATATTCCGTTATTATGACCACAGAATAAAGTGCCGTCGATATTTGTGAGATTCCATACCTGGCCTTTCGTATTTTTAACCAGCTTATAATCATAAAACTGGTCCAGGGGATTTTCATCTTCAAGCCATTCTTTATAAAAAAGGCCCTGGTTTGTTCCCAGGTATAATTTATTATCGAAAATAAGCGATGTATAACCCGCACCTATTTCCTTCTTGGTATTAAGAAAAGTCAGTGGAGATCCTATTTTGATAAAATCAATCCCGTTATCGAGCCCCAGCCAGAGATTTTTATCGTTGTCAGTGTAAATACTGAGGATCGTATTATTCTGGATGCCCCTGGGGCGGTTCAGATGTTGTACGGCATATCCCTCGGAATTGATAACCAGAATGCCATCCTGAATAGTGCCTATTGCATAATTATTATCATCAATTCTGGTACCGCAGTATATCTGGTTTTTTATCAGAAATTCATCTGCATCTGTGTCCCATTTTCTTATACCCATATGTCCGAGTTTATAAAATCCGTTGTCTGAAGTACCTATCAGTATTTCCCCGTTCTTCATCGGAAGCATCGTCCATATGTACCTGTCTGCAAATATATCCCCTCCTCTTACTGCAGTTAATTCCTGTCCAACAAGCTCATAAAGCCCTGTGTATTTGTCCTGGACATATAATCTTCCGTTGACATAAAAAGAAAACTGGAAATTCCCTTTAATCGCCTTAACTGTATCATCCTGAAGGATAAATATACAGGTAAATGACTGGAAAATTATTACATCGTCAGAAATAACGTGGATTTTCCATATTTCTCCAAAATCACGGCTATCTGCCGGTATTTTATCAATCAGGCTATGATAAGCAAGTTCCCCGTTTTGATTTGGCTGCATATAACCAATCTCATTAAATGCACCAAGCAATATACGTCCGTAATTATCTGCAGCAACGGCACGTACCGTAGAATTGTTTGATATCCTGTAAAGCCTCCAGTTTATGCCGTCAAATTCAAGCAGCCCGCCATTATTTCCAAAATATATTAATCCTCTTTTGTCCTGGATTATAGACCAGTTTTGCGTACTGGCCCCATAGTCATTCTTTGTGTAATTTTTTATAAATGGTATTCCCTTGCTCTTAATCTGTCCCGAAATAAGATTAAGATTCAGTAAAAGCATTAATATCAAATACAAATACCTGCTCACCTGTTTGTACAATTTTTATATGAAGGATTTATAAATATAATCAAAACTGGCAAATGTTTGTTATTCATTCTACTATTTGAAGTTACATTTATTAAATATTTAAAATATTGTTTATTTTGTGCTTTCCTGAATAATAATATAAGAAAATCATGAAACGCAGAAACTTTATATTAAAATCGTCTGTTCTCGGCAGCGCCTTAATAATCATGCCAACATCGCGTACATTCCGCACTTCCCATCCCTCCCTGAAGAAGAACAGCATAAATTCCTGCGAGGATGTCCGTGGCAGGGTCAGAATGGCTATGCTCTCAATGCAAAGAGCTTCCTGGGAGCAAGGTTTGGCCGCACAGGCTTTCCTTGAATCCGGTGATGATCAAATGGTTATCTTAATGGCCCGGGAATCTGTGTTGAGGCAGGCAGAAGACGGCAGGCTGGCTATCCTTTATCATGACAATGGAGTTACGGATCCGGCTGCCTCCGGTGAAGCGGTTCTTCATGCTGCACAAATAACAGGAGATGAAAGCCTGAAAAGTGCTGCAGGAGAAATGTTAAGTTACCTCCTTGAAAAAGCACCCAGAAACAGCTCAGGTACCTTATACCATACTATTGATGCACCCCAGATATGGATTGACTCTTTATATATGGGGCCTCCCTTTTTAGCATGTTCAGGTTGTTTTAAGGAAGCTGTAAAGCAGGTGAAAGGCATAAGGGATGTTTTGTGGGATCCTGCAAAAAGACTTTTTTCACATATCTGGGACGATGAGAAGCAGATTTTTAAAAATAAAAATTTCTGGGGCGTAGGTAACGGGTGGGCGGCAGCAGGTATGTGGCGCGTGGCCAGAACCCTCCCTGATGAAATGATGCCGGAAAAGGAAGATCTCATAGTCTATATAAAGGAAGTTGTTGACGGATGCCTTGAATATATGAGAAGTGACGGACTTTTCCATAACGTGGTCGATGACAGCAGTACATTTGTCGAAACCAATCTCTCACAAATGCTTGCCTATACAATATTTTCAGCTGTCAGGGATAAGTGTATTGACAGTGCCTATCTGGATTATGCCAACAAAATGAGAAATGCGTCACATAACAAAGTCGATAAGTACGGATATGTCCGGGATGTATGTGGTGCTCCCTACTTTAACCTGCCGGGAAGGGCAACCGAAGGCCAGGCATTTTTTCTTCTTATGGAATCAGCCTATGATAAACTGGTTAAGTCACCGAATATTTAATTTAATAATAGTATAATATGAAAAAAGCTCACTTAATATTTTTGTTTATTGTAACTATATCACTGTTAACAAGAGGTCAGTCAGGACCTGTTTTTCTCGATACATCAAGGACAACCCGGGAAAGGGTTGATGATCTTATTTCCCTCCTTACACTTTAAGAAAAAGCATCGCAGATGTTAGACAATAGTCCGGCTATCCCCAGGCTTAATATCCCGGAGTATAACTGGTGGAATGAATGCCTCCACGGTGTCGCCCGCTCAGGTCTAGCAACGGTTTTCCCCCAGGCAATCGGACTGGGGGCAACGTTCGATGAAGATCTGATGTTCAGGATAGGAACCGCTATATCTGATGAAGCACGGGCAATGCATAATGCATCAGTGTCCGGAAAATAGAGTTTACCATAACAACTGAAATGCTTAAGCTTATCAACAATAAAGGGGAAAGCGTCCTGGAAGCGGGTGATTTCAAAATATCTGTGGGCGGTTCACTCCCCGGCAGACGAAGTGAAGAATTAGGAATGGCAAGGCATGTGGAAACCCATTTAAGTGTTGAATAAGTCAAAACCCGCATGCTACGTTCTACTTAATACTTATTTTAAATATCTTTGCGGTTAGCTAATCCCCATACTAAATATAAGAATGGAAAACCGAAAACTCTGGGAGAAGTACCTGAATGGTGATAAAGAGGCGCTTACAATCATCTTCAGGTTATTCTTTGATGATTTATTTAATTATGGAATGAGGCTGACCAGAAATATAGAGATTGTTGAGGACAGTTTACAGGACATGTTTCTTAAATTATGGAAGAACCGTTCCAACCTCAGAATTATAGACAACATTAAACCTTATTTATTTAAAGCACTGCGCAGGCATATTATCGGTAACCTTAAATGGGGAAATCACTATGTGAATTATGATGATCAGCCTGAAGAACTGTTTCAAATCGAGTTTTCATATGAAGATTTCCTGATTAACAGTCATATTAGCCAGGAGAAGAGAGAATATTTGATAAAAGCATTGAATAAACTTACAAAAAGGCAGAGAGAGGCTATCTACCTGCGCTATTTTGAAGAGCTGGAATTTGAAAGTATCTCGGAGATTATGTCTATGAAAGTACAATCGGTAAGAAATTCCATACATCGCGGATTAGTTACACTCAGGGAAATGAAAATTTTTTATTAAAAATATGGTTCACTTTTATTGATATATTTTGAGTATAAATAACTATTTATTCTGTATATATATTTTAAAGGGGCTTAATAAAAGTTAGAAGAAAATGACTGAAAAAAGAAAAATGACATATGATGAAATTTTAATGGATGAGAGATTTGTGTCTTTCATGAAAAAGAAGGACGAAAAGAAATCACCCTACTGGGAAAAGATCGCTGCAGAAGATCCTGAAATTAAAAAGGAATTCGACAAGGCCATGGTTGTGTATAATATACTCACCAGCCATAAGAAAGTGAAGTATCCCGACAATCTAAAACAAAAATCCGTGACCAGGCTTATTAACTTTATAGACGCCAGCGACAGGGAATTAAAAAGGAAAAGAGGCAAATATTCATTAAGTTATATTTCAAAATTAGCTGCGGCAGCAGCAATATTAATAGGATTGACATGGTTTCTGGACAATAAACTAAATATTTTTAAGGGAAAGGATAGAAATGCATATCATGAAATTATTGTTCCTTCGGGGGAAAAATCCCAGGTATTCCTGTCGGATGGAACGAAAATCTGGCTGAATTCTGAAAGCAGATTGAGATATCCGCGCAAATACAAAAAATCAAAAAGAGCTGTCTTCCTCGAAGGAGAAGGCTACTTTGATGTATCAAAGCAAAATGGGTCCAATTTCACGGTATTTACACAGGATATAAAAGTGGAAGCACTGGGGACTAAATTCAATATTAAAAGTTACCCTGATGATAAAACTATTGAGACAACTCTTGTCGAAGGCTCTGTTAAAGTGGAACATAGCGGCAGGAAAAATAAATTTACACGGGTGATACTCAAACCTAATGAAAGGTTTGTCTATACAAAATATGCCGGTAGCGGGACCAGTTCAGGCATCACTGATACCAAGGATGAGAGGTCTTCGATGCAGTCCCTGGAACCGGCAAGTCTGTTTACTGTAAACAAGGTAAATACTGACAATATAACCTGCTGGAAAGACTATTTGCTTGTTTTTGATAATGAAACACTGGAAGAGATAGCAGCAAAAATGTCACGATGGTATAAAGTCAAAGTCAATATACCGGATAACGATCTTAAAAACCACAGGTTTACAGGCAAATTCATTAATAATGAAACAATATTCAATGTACTGGATGCTATTGACCTTACTACCCCGATAGAATATACCATGATAGATAATGAAGTAAATATTTATTTAGATAAATCCGGGCAGGCATCAAAGAGAACCAGATAAGACCTGTCTTAAACAACAAAATATACTGACTAAAACCTACTTGCCTATGCTGTAAATTTTAAAAATCGTTGCAAATACAAAAAGATCGGAAGATGCATCAGTACATCTTCCGATCCTGAAAATTAAATGCTCATGCAGTGTAAAGCACAGAACTGCATCATCATTAATTGATAATAAAACAATTACAAATATGAGAAAAAAAAATTGTATTAGTAATGGATGTTTAAATAATTACCTGCAAAATTATTATATAATTCATGAAAGTAAGTGTTTTATTATTTTGCTGTGCTATTTGCCTGATTTCTGTGAATGTTTTTTCTCAAAGCACTATAATAAATATTGAAAAAGAACATAGCACCTTTGAGGAAATGATAAGAGCCATTGAAGAACAAAGTGAATATAAGGTATTTTATAAAAACGAACAAATCAACTTGCAAAGGGAAGTAACATTCAGTTCAAAAAAAGCAACAATATCACAGATGCTGAATGAGGCGCTGAATGAAACTGATATTATATATACATTAATAGACAGGGTTATTGTATTATCGCCCAGAAAAGAAAACCTGATGGAGCATGTCACTGTAAACGGGAGAATATTGTCAGATGGCGGGCAGCCCTTGCCGGGAGTAAATGTTTTAGAGAAAGGCACCAGTAAAGGTACGATAACCAATGCCGAGGGTTACTATGTCATTACTGTGTCCTCTGCAGATGCCATACTTGTTTTTTCATTTGTAGGCTTCACTACCGAAGAGGTGCCAGTAAGTTTTCAGAAAGAGATTAACCTTACTTTAAAGCCCGATTACATGGAGCTTGAAGAAATTATTGTTGTGGGTTACGGAGTTCAGAAGAAGGGCGATCTGACAGGTGCTATTTCCTCGGTCTCAGGAGATAAACTTCTGGAAACTCCAGCAGCCGGAGTAGATCAGGCATTACAGGGAAGGGCGGCAGGTGTTTTTGTCACCTCCGAAACAGGGGCTCCTGGCTCGGATATTGTTGTACATGTAAGAGGAATAAGCTCGATAAACCGTGCCGAGCCTCTTTATGTAATTGATGGCGCCGTATCATCATACTACTCGGTAAGTTCCCTGAATCCTAATGACATAGAATCGGTTGAAGTACTGAAGGACGCCTCTTCTGCAGCAATATACGGGGCATCGGGAGGCAATGGCGTCATTCTTTTCACTACAAAAAAAGGAATAAAAAACGGATTAAAGACAGAGCTGGATTGTTATTACGGGCTTCAGAATCCCTACAGTAAAATAGATATGTCAAATACGCAGGAATTCTTTGCTATCTATAATGATATAGTGCCCAAGGAAAGAAGATGGGATCAGAGTGTAATTGCTAGCCTGCCTGATGTAGACTACCAGGATGAGATTTTTAAAAATACGCCCCTGAGCAGCATAAATTTATCAATATCTGCAGGTAACCAGCGATCGACCTATAGATTCAGTGCCGGCTACTTTACGCAGGATGGTATAATATCGAATTCAAAATATGACCGCCTTAATTTCCGCCTGAATTCATTACATAACCTGACTAAACGTATAACTCTGGGGGAAAATATTTCCTTTTCAGATGAGAATATTTACGGCTATGAATCCTGGAAAATAAATCACGCCTATCAATCGCCAATTGCACAGGCCTTACAGATGCATCCCTTTGTTGAGCCATATGATGATGAGGGTCACTGGAATACCTCACCCTTATCCAGTGTTGATAATCCTTTTGTGGAGATAGATAATACCAACCGCTATATTCCTGAATACCGTATTCTTGGTGATCTCAACCTCCAGGTTAATATTATCAAGGGATTAAGCTACAAAACGATTTTTGGAGGTGACTTCAGCATTCAATACACAAGGGAATTCCTTCGTGAGTTTTATTACAGTCCGAGTAACAATAATCCCCGCTCCCAGATACAGCGGCGTTTTGAAAAAAGATACAGCTGGTCATGGCAGCATACCCTTCAGTATGACTTGTCACTCGGCGACCACGACATCAGAGTAATGGCAGGCTTTGAGTCAGGTTACAATTTTTACGAATGGTCTGAAGGGAAGAGATACAGCCTTATTAACGAATCGGTAGAAATGCATTATTTTGATGCTTCACTCGATGAGAGAAGAATTATACTTGACGGAGCAGCAAGTGCAAGCGCAAATTATGCCTACTTCGGAAGAATCAATTACGGGTATAAAGGGAAATACCTGCTTACCAGCAATATAAGAAAAGATTATTCTTCAAAATTCGGTCCTGATTTTCGCTCGGGCGTATTTCCAGCAATCTCGGTCGGGTGGAAATTTTCCGAGGAGCCGTTTATGCAAAATTTACCCTTCTTGAGCTTTGGTAAAATAAGGGCAGGCTGGGGACAGATGGGAAATTCCAATATCGAACCATATAAATATTATGCAGTTGTGCGTTCGGAAAATGTCTACGCCTATGCTATTGATAACACTATGCCTCCTTCGACCGGAGCATCTCTTCACGGGATACCAAACCGTGAATTGCACTGGGAAGCTATGAATTCAACCAATATTGGTATTGACCTGGCGTTTCTCGAAAACAGGATTTCTTTGTCTGCAGATTATTTTGTCAAAAACAACGAGGGCATGCTCCTGGAAAGGCCTGTACCTTCAATTGCCGGCACCTACCAGGAAAGTCCGGATAACGAAGGAGGAAAAACAGAATATATCTTAAATATCGGGAACAACAAAAACGAAGGTATAGATGCTTCCCTGGGCTTCAAGAACATTAAGGGAATACTGAAATATATTATTAGTGCAAACTTCACCTACGTAAGAAATAATGTAGGAAACATCGAGGGCGATACTATTATAAACAGTGCTACTGCCTTTACTTTTACAAATATGAATTTCACGGCCGAGGGATATCCCATGGGCTCACTTTACGGATTTGTTACCGACGGGTTGTTCAGGCCTGAAGACGCAGAGATTATTGAGGGAAATGTGGTCGTAACGAACCAGCCCTATTATATCCTGTCGAACGGGGCCAGAAGGTATGCACAGCCTTTTGCCAAGCCAGGCGATATAAGATTTGCCGATATAAACGGAGACAGCGTAATTAATGATGCTGACAGGACAGTCATCGGTAATCCGCACCCCAAATTTTTATTGGGATTGTCCTGTAACCTTACTTATAAGAACTTTGATTTTTCCATGTTCTGGCAGGGAGCATTCGGACATGATATTTTCCAGCTCAATAAAGTATGGTTATACAATAACAGTGGTAACTGTAACTGGGCGGCCGATGCGTCGGAGCGCTACAGGGACCCTGTTTATGATGTGGATGGAGTTACACTGCTGGACCCCGGAAATACTGATGCAAAGCTTTTCAGGATAAATATTGCAGACAGGAATGACAACCTGCGGCTCTCGGA
>CAZOLY010000048.1:0-19625 GCA_964580815.1 uncultured Bacteroidales bacterium | reverse complement strand
TTTCTCGGACTGATGGTAAGTGCGGAAGAGATAATCAGAGACAGCAGAATAATTCAAAGGGAATCATTCTTAAATCTCAGTAAATTCAGTTATTTTAATTCAAAAGTTGTTTTGCTTTTTGCCCTGTCAGCATTGCAAACGCTCTCTTTCGTGCTGATAGGTAACCGGATCCTTGGTATTAAGGACATGTTAATCCCGTTCTGGCTGATGCTCTTCTCCCTGTCCCTGTTTTCAAATATGATGGGCTTAAATATATCAAACACCATGAAATCGGTTGTAGCTATCTATATTCTGATCCCATTATTGCTTGTTCCGCAAATTTTGCTGGGTGGTGCTATGGTTAAATTTGATAAGCTGAACAGAAATATAACATCACAATATTATGTGCCATTTGTAGGGGATATTATGGCATCACGCTGGGCATACGAAGCACTGGCTGTTTACCAGTTCAGAAATAACAAGTACCAGAAAAATCTTTATGACATAGAAAAAGAAGAAAGCCACGCTTCATTTATGATGAACTATCTGGTACCTGAACTGCAACTGAAATTAAACCTGTGTGAGAAGAATTTTAAATTAAAACAAAACCGGAAGAAACTTGAAAATGACCTTGTTCTATTGGAAAATGAGCTGTATAAAATCAACAAAAATGATAATATCCCCTTATTCAAAGGAACTGATAATCTGAACATAAATTCATTTAATCTGAATCTTGCGCACGATACCAGGAATTATCTGGGTTTTTTAAAACGACATTACTCAAGAGATCTGACACGGATAATTGAAAGAAAAGACAGGAAGATTGAAAATATGGAAGCGGAATACAACGGGATATCCAATTTATTAAAACTAAAAAACGATAACTTTAATTACCAGATAGCCGAATTAGTATTAAATAAAAGGGATAATGTTAAAATCCTTGAACATAAGAACAACCTTATTCAGAAAGCAGAACCTGTTTATAAAACCCCCGAATCAAAATATGGCAGATCACATTTTTTTGCACCTTTTAAACGCATAGGCAATATATATATCGATACATTCTGGTTTGACCTGATCGTAATCTGGACAATGATTTTTATTTTATATATCTTGCTTATCTTTGAGTTGTTAAAAAAATTAATTAACTTTTCTGAAACAATCAGTATAAAAAAATTATTAAACAAATGATTCGAACCGGGTATTTTTTCTTTTTGTTTGCACTCATGGCAGTTTACTGCTGTAAGCCTGACAGGTCTTCATATAATAAATCAGACAAGTATGAAGAGGACACCAGCACTTATGCTCAACTGGAAAACAGGATAAAAAAGGTGTATTATCGGTTTCCCTCTCCCGATGAAATGTTTATTGTTATTGATAGTGCCGGATTACAATTTGATAATACAATACTGCTGCCTGTAAGAAAAGCTGATCAATATCTTGATTCGAAATCACAGTCATTAATTTTAGGTGTATACGTTGCTGATCTTGGTTACATCACTTTATTTGAAAGATATAAAGAATCAATAGATTATCTTCAGGTGATTTACTCGTTAAGTGAAAAAACAAGAATTTCTTCAGCCTTTGATAAAAATCTGGGTGACAGAATAGAAAGAAATATTCGAAATATTGACTCCTTAAGTACTATTTCTGAAGAAGCACTTACAGATCTAACTAATTATCTTGTCCGCAATAATAAAGAAAATACTTTTGCTATTATATCGCTGGGAGGCTTTGTTGAGTTTTTATATCTGTCTCTTAACCTGGTCGGGGATTATAACCCTGATAATCCGACAATACAACGTATCGTTGATCAGAAAGTAGCATTTGATAACATCATGAAATATTCCTATGAGTATTCTGATGACCCTAATGTTTCAAGTATCCTGGAAATTGTTGAGCCGTTGTTTGAATTCTTTAAAAATATTGCCGTTGAAAAAGTAAAGACAAATGTAAGCAAAGGTGAAGATGGAAGAATCATTATCGGTGGAGGTGATAAATTTAAAATCAATGAAAAAGAATATTATGAATTAAAGCAAATAGTAATACAGACCCGAAATAAAATCATAGATATTTCTAAAATCTGATTATTCTGAATTATCAATACAAATGAAAACTCTATTTAACATGAAGCTTATATTAATTCCCGTTTTATCAATTATAATAACAATATGCTCATTTGCACAGGATTGTACAGGATACCATCAGTTCCATTGCCTTTATGGTGATTATACATTCTTCTATAGCAGGCAGTCAAAAAGCGCCCTTTTCAAAAGAGGACAGACATCAGAGTTTAAAATTATAGCTTACGGTGAAGAAGACTATTATATATCAGTGTGTGCCCACAGAAAATTCGGAGATCTGCGTTTAAGGATAATTGAAGATTGCAAAGACAGCACAATTATTTATGATAACGCCGACTTTGATTACAGCGATCATGTAATATTCACGAACGAATCTACACGTAATCTGATTATTGAAGTATCGGTCTCTGAAGGATCTGAGAGAGAGATGAATGAATACAGATGTGTAGGTCTTGTCGTACAATTCAGGAAAACAGATCTTGAAATGGACAAAATATCAAAAAAGACATGATTGTGATAATTGCCAGGTGAGTCACTTCATAAAATTGCATACCGGATTAATCCATTATAGATATTATATTATGACGGTCCCTGATTTTTATAAATACAATTCTGATATATAGCTATTTGATTTATTATTTTTTTAATTATTATTAAAATTTAATATGATTTTCACAGTTTATATTTCTATTTAATCATTACATTTGCAACTTTTTAGAGAGAGTTTTAACAACCGGATGAAGAAAATCTTTATAAACATAATAAAGTTTGTCACTTTTCTTGGTATTGGCATCATTCTTCTCTGGGGAATTTTTGGCGACGTAGGATGGGAAAACTTAAAAAACGCCCTGAAGGGAGTAAATTACTTCTGGATAGCACTGTCAGTAGTTTTTAGCATATTATCGCAGGTCAGCAGGGCTGTCAGATGGAACATGCTCATTGTCCAGTTAGGCTATAAACCCAGACTTTTCAATACCTTTCTGTCAGTATTGTTTTTATACCTTGTAAATCTTTTTTTACCCAGGGCAGGAGAGGTAGGAAGGTGTAAACTGCTTTCAAAATATGAAAAGATACCTTTCTCAAAGCTCGCCGGCACCGTCTTCTCTGAAAGATCCGCAGATTTTATTACACTGATATTGCTTACAGTCCTGATAATTTCCACACAGGTCAGCAAAATAAAACAAATATTTGATATAAACAGAATAAACAAAATTTTTAACGAGGTTTTCCACGAAAATACCTTAAATAATACCGCCAGCACTGGTAGCATTCTTTCTCCAAAGAATATGCTTATTGGAATAGGGATTATTATTGCCGCTGTATTCGTATATATTGAGATCAGAGATTTTCTGAAAAAAAGAAAAGAACATAAGGGAATAACCATAAGGCAGAAACTTAATGAATTTAAAAATAATCTCATTGAAGGTATTAAAACTATTCTCAGGCTAAAAAACAAGTGGCGGTTTATAGGGCATACACTCTTTATTTTCCTGATGTGGCTGTTAATGTTCTATGTTGTATTTCTGGCATATGAACCCACTAGACATCTTTCCATTTATATAGGTGCAACGACTTTTATAATGGGAGGCCTTGCAATGGTACTTCCAATTCCGGGAGGCATTGGTTCCTGGCACTTTATGGTAATTCTGACATTATCGGTATATGGAATTGATTATACTTACGGAAAAATATTTGCTCTTATAGCACACAGTGCAACAAATCTTATATATATAATCCTCGGGCTGATGGCATATTTATGGCTGATTGCATCAAAAGGCTCAGTCCCTCTGTCAAAAACGTCCAGATAGGATTCTCAGGGTCAATACCCCTATAAATAACTGCTGCGGCTCGCTTATTCCACCTTAAACTGAAAATCTGCATGAACCGGGATGCCATCGCTTCCTGTCCCTTCAATCCTGCCGGTATATTCACCTTTAATATCAGAAGTATAAAAGCTAACGGTGGTTTCTTTAGCGGGACTTACAGTTATGTTATTATTCCAGTAAATCGTCGTTCGTGTATCATCATTGATACCTGTTTCCAATTCATAATCAGGCGAATAAAATTCTTCATAATTCTTCAATTCGCCGCTGGAGTCTTCATCTTCAGCTTTTCCCGGCTGCTGACTGTATTTCCCTGTTTTGGTGGTAATTTCAATAACACCCTGACTGTTTAATCCCGTATATGTTTGAATATCAACAACATTGGTCGAAATATTGATGTTCTCTATATCGCTTGTCGGAACAGATTCGAGAACACCCACATCTGTTCCTACCTGCATCCCATCCAACACAATCAGGGCACCCTGCTGGCTGTAAACCGAATTAATGCCACCCTGAAATACAATCTGGTTGTTTATGAGTGTATATGCTTTTATCTGGTTTATTATATCCAGAACACTGTTAAAAGATGAATAATTTATTTTATCGTAACTTTTCTTCTGTTCAACAGATATTTTGTCCTTCCTTATTTTTTGATATTTGCCTGTATAAAGGATGCCGGGATTGCCATAAGCAATCAAATCGGTTGTTTTTTGAGTATCCCAGGTCTCATCAGTTGCTGCAAAATAACTGACTATTTTATCGGAAAAAATATTGTCAATAAGTATTTGACTGACTTGCCTTATAATCTCGTCTGAAACCGTCAGTGTCAGAAAATTAAAATTAATAATGTTGCTTCCAAATAATATATTAAATAAACCATTCTCATTCGATGTAGTTTCATAAATATTCATATCAGGAATATACACAAACTTAACTGCTGCTTTTCTAACCGGATTTCCGTTCCTGTCAATAACGGCACCTGACAATCCATCCTGCTTATGATACGGGGGATTCCTGAACATGTCAGTTTTTAATATATCGGAATAAGAAGGACCTTCAGTCCCGATAGTCATCATTATAAGATCAATATTATCTCTAAAAGCATGGTAATCGATCCTGGAAATGAAATCAGCAGATTCTTCCGAAAGCCGGCAATTGATATAATGTGGATTTAAAAGTGATTGATAATTATAGGAGTTGCCAACCAGGTTTTTATTAACAACCGAAAGGGAAATATTTGTTTTAAATGTATCACTGACAGAATCTCCTGCATACAGGCTTACTGTAACCTTTTCCCTCGGTCCGTATTTTGTTTTGTCTGTCATGGCCTTTATTCCTGCTTTATCTGAACCACCGATATATATAAACCGCCTGGCAATGTTCATTTTATCTTTATTAAATACATTAATCTGAACAATACCGGGTGGGAAATTTATTAAAGGTATTTCTACGGTTCTTGATCCTTTTAACCTGATTATTGTTCCCCAGTATATCTTATTATTCATACGTCCGACCCAGTATGTTTCTTCAATTTCTTCCGATTTGCCCGATGTGGCAGTAATTATTATACTGTTATTACTTATTCCTTCGTAAGTTAGTGCAAGTCCGTTTTCACTTATTTCAGGCAATGGAAATTCCTTATCAATTCCTTCCGGGTTTGTAATCTTTATCTTATATTGTCCTGATCCGGGATTAAGTTTAAATATTCCCATTCCAATGGAATTACTTTTAATCTGTGTTACCAGATTATCATTCCCGTCATATAAATTTCCTTCGATGTCAAGTGGGAAGCCATAATTGTCTGTGGCCCCGAAGGCGATTTTATTTTCTATACCGGCAATAATATTACCTCCTTCGGGGAAAAATTTTAAATCGACATTATTGGTGGCAGGAGGAATACGTTTGACAATACTTTCATTTTCACCCGAATATTTCACTTCTATGTTTAAAGTGGACAGTTTATCTCTGGCATATGCGGGAAAATTAAATCCAATTGCAGCTTTGCCTTCTTCATCTGTTTTACCTTTACCTTTTTCAATTACCTCATCAGGAATATTAACAGAGTAAGAATAAGCGGCTCCGGTTGCAGGCCTGTGATCAACGGTATAAACTGACAGCTCCGCCATATTTTCTTCGTTTAATTTTAAAAAATTATCGGCAAATTTAAAGTCGATTAAAAACTGCCTGTTAACATTTTTACTGATTATAATCTCAACCGGATACACATCTTTTGCTTCCATATTTTTCATCCAGCCAGTAAAAGCAGTCATTATATATTTGCCGTCTTCGACTGATTTTGGGATAGGAATAACACCAGCTGCAGTATTATTTTCCACAGGGTATCTTTCCCATATTAATTCGTTACCAAAAACATCAAATACTTTAATAAATAAATCCCTGCTGGCAGATGAATAATCATCGTACATTGTAGAACTTATATACGCCCTGAACCAGATTGATTCACCCGGTTGATAAAACTGTTTGTCAAGATGTACATACACTCTTTCCGAAGGATAATTCTGATTATACAGGATCAGCGTCCTGACCAGATTGATAATAAATCTTTCATCAGTATTTACCCAGCTTATGAATACCAGGCTCCCTGCAACCACTGCCAGGTATAAAATAATTCGTTTCATAACATATTTTTTATAGATGAACATATAGAATTTTTATTTCATTTGTTTTCTTATTATAGCTGGCGCTTTTATTGGGCCCCAACTCTATCCGGTTACTCCAGCTTTCCGTTTCATAAAATGAAATGACTCCTGAAATAACAGTTACCACTATACTGTCCCGTTCTTCCTTTATATTAAACCTTGTTCCCCTGACCATCACCGATGATTTATCTGTAAAAACCACAAAAGGAAGCATATTTGCATTTTCAACCTCAAAGTAAGCTTCTCCTTCAAGAATCAGTTCCCTGTCAGTTTTATTAAAGCTGCTTCTATAAATCAGTTTTGAATCCCTGTTAAGATATACAATTGTCCTGTCGGCCAGCTCGATAGTTTTAATTTTGTTGCCTGATTCTGCTATTATGAATTCACAATTCTTTCTTTTATTATAATATGATATCAACCTGGATAATCCGCATGCCAGTGCAGCCAGCAGCAGCATAATCAGGATGATCCTAGAGTAATACTTCATAAAAGGTATTCTTTTGATCCTTGACTCAAGTTTCATATTATTTTATATATAATATCATAACTTAAATGAAAGTGTTAATTTAAATAATCCTCCTGTTTTATGCATAATATTTTTAATAATAGATAAATGCAATAACAAATTCCCTATTGGCATTATGATTGAATATTTATTCTGAAGGGATGTACTTAAGGAGCAGGCGGAATGAAAATCGCCAGGATTTTTAAATTATACTATCATATACTTTTAACGGATGGTATACTCTTAACTTTGCCAGTTCAAAAAAAAGACCGCTTACCCTTTTAAAACATGTCTGAAAATCCTGTTTATATTTTTCCGAATAAAGACCGGCGATGCTTTTAAGTGTTTTCCTCTTATTAAAATGTTCAATAACAAATAGTTCTTTTTCGTCAAATTCGCGGAAGGACTTGTATTCCTGGTCCTTATCGGAGTATTTCATCAACATGTTGTCTTTAAATCCCCAGCCTTCATTTTTAAACAGGACAGGAATAATACCTTCTGCAGTTTCAGCAGGTAATGTATTCAGCCTGTTTAAAGGTATATTTCTGTGACCGCTTATTTCTTGCAGGAATTCAAATGTTTTTCCTGCAAATGATCTGAAGAACCTTCTTCTTCCTTCGTTATCATAAGTATTATCAGTCATCTGTTAAAAAAAGGATTATAATGCTTTGAATGATATTCTTAATTATTCAAACCAGAATCCGACAATCAGGCTGAATTCGGTTCCGTATTTATAGCCCAGCTGGTTGCCGGTAACCCCATAGGGGCGAAAAGTAAGCTGAATAAAGTGATCTTTTCCTGCCAGTATTTGCATACCTATATCCGCCGCATACATAAACTGGTAGTCATGTCCTTCATTGTCAATAAATTTCATCCTGTTTGCACCTATGCCAAAACCCAGAAAAGTCATGCGGTTCTTCTTAATAAATCCCTTACGTATCGATGTATAGTAAGGAATAAGAAATCTTGCCTTTTCATTACTATCATACACCTTGTTTATATTTGTATAGGCGCTAAATCCATAAATAAGCCATTGCCAGTTACCTGCGTAGTTAAATCCCAGTTCGAGTGTAAAACCGGGATTATGAGTAAACCTGTCCTCTGCTGTCCCTCTCCCCATCAGACCGTTATATGTTACTCCGAGCGCCAGCCAGCCGTATTCTGAAACCTGTGATTTTATGCCTGTACACAGAAGCATAAAAAACAAAAGAAATAGTAAAGATTTTTTCATAATTGATTAATTCATTACAGGAAAATTAAAACTAGTTGGGATACCAGTATGTTCCACCGCAGCCGCCACCGCCTCCTTCAGATTCACATGTGCAGACAGTATCGCATGAACAGACAGTATTACATGTACATACCGTATTGCATGTACATCTGCCCCCGCTGTAATAAGAATCATAATCCTGGTCTTTCTGGCTTTCCTCGTCATCCTTAACTTCATCACACGTACATACCACATGACAAGTGCAGTTCGCACCATTTTCCCTGATTTCAATTTCTGATGTATCTTCACAACTGCTCAAAATCTTCCCTAACGTCACCAGTCCGGTTATGCCTGCAGCCTTTTTTGAACTGTCCTTTATAAACTGCCTTCTGTTCTTTTTTGTCTGCTGGTTCAGCCTGGTAATTTTGAAAACCTGGGGATCACCCTCACTGCTATCGCTGTTTTCTTTATTGATTTTATGATCGGGAGGATTATTCCTTATTGAAAAATTGGAGACTTTCCTTTTTTTCATCCGTACAAATTTTATTCTTTAGGATAAAATAAAAACTCAAATAAATACTTATTAAAATCGTAAATCTAATTATTTAATAATTAAAATTCAATTTAAATTATCATGACATATTAAGAAAGTACAATTTTTATGAAATAGAACTATTGTTATATTTACAGATTAACAAACCTTAATTGACCGGAGTGAAAAATGTTAAGTTAACAGAAGTTTTTGCAGTGCAAATTGATGACAGGTATCTTGTGTATTCACCCCTGCATTCTCTCTGTGCACTAATAAATAAGCAGGCCCTGATAGAAATTAAGGATTTTCTTGAAGGCAAATATAATACTGACAGTTTTTCATCTGGCCCGTTAAAAGATATAGTAACCGCTTTATCCGGGAATATTAACATCGATCCCTTATATAATAAACCATTTGATCCGGTTTTTTTAGGTATTGTTCCGAGCCGGCAGTGCAATATGTCATGTATATATTGCAGCTTTGGTGCAGATAAAAATATATCTGCCAGGCTCGATCCCGCCACAGCAGTTGCAGCTGTTGATTATATGGCTGAATTTGCCGGAAAAGCGGGGAAAAAAAGTTATGATATCCAGTTTTTCGGAGGTGAGCCTCTTATTGAAGATGAGATTATTTATACAGTTGTCCATCATGCACGTTTCATAGCTTCAAAAACAGGAATATCAGCAAGGTTTGAGGTATCAACAAATGGATCACTTTCCGAAGCGATGACTGAATTTGCCGGCGACTACCTCGATACCGTTGTTATATCGCTGGACGGCTTCAAAAAGTACCATGATATAACCAGGCCCATGAGCAAGGGAAAAAGCAGCTTTGACAGGGTCATCAGTACAGCCACGTATTTAAGCACAGCACCTGCCGAACTTTGTCTCCGCTGCTGCATAACTGACAGGAATGTGCAGGATATGGAAGCTATTGCAGACTGGTTTTGTAAGGAATTTGAACCTTTCATAATTAATTTTGAGACCCTCCAGGAGAATGATCTTACTGCCAGGGCCGGCTTAAAACCACCTGATCCTTATGCCTTTGCCAAAAACTACATCAAAGCGTGCAAACTTATTGAAAAAAATAATATTGCTACGGTATATGCCCCAATATCAATGTATAATATTCAAAACTCATTTTGTCCCGTCGGCAAAGACGCTGTTATTGTTCTTCCCGACAGATCACTTGCATCATGCTATCTCTTACCGGAAGAATGGGAAGAAAAGGGTATGGATCTCAGAATAGGTAATATTGATAAAGAGGGAAAAGTAAATATTAATTTTGAATCAGCGCAAAAAATAAGAGACCTTACCATGAACAAACCGAGATGCGAAAACTGCCTGTGTAAATATTCATGTGCGGGAGGCTGCCACGTTAATAATACTTATCCGGGGTGTTCAGACAGTTATAACGATTTCTGCAAGCATACCCGTATTATTATGGTATGTAATCTTCTTAATGAGACGGGCCTGGAAAACCTGACCGATAAAATTCTTGCCGATACTGAAATTATGAAGTCTATTGCTTCACAGCCATCAGATAAATTAACACATATGAACCTGTGACATGCAAAATCCTGAAAACAGAAATATTGTCTACAGGCAAGATCCGGATGTCAGCTATACCGTTGAATCAAATGGCTTAATATTAATAAATGCACGCACAGGAAATAAACTTGTAATAGATTATCCGCAGGCAGCAGTATGGGACCTGATAATTAAAAATTATACACCCGGTATGATAGTCAGGATGATTTCAAATATTTTGCTGATCACAAGGAACCAGTCAAAATCAATAATCCGGGACACCCTTGAATCTCTTTATGATAAGGGTTTTCTTTTAAAAAGCAAAAATGGCTAATATATCAATAACATCTGTGTGTAATCGTTCCTGCAACTACTGTTTTGCCCGGGAAGCATATGATCAGTACACGGATTTACCCGACTATATGTCGGTCGCAACATACGGGGATATCCTTAATTTTCTGGATCGTTCAGGTATCAACCAGGTAAGGTTGCTGGGGGGAGAACCTTCTCTGCACCCCCAGTTTAAGGTTTTCCTGCAAATGGCTATGGAAAGAGATAAAAGCATGCTTATTTTTTCAAATGGTCATATAAATAAGGATAATCTCAAACTATTATCGGGAATTCCTTCGGAAGTACTTTCAATGCTTATTAATATCTCAATCTCTGATAAAGGTGATATAGTGATATCAGAGGAGCAAAAAGAAACGCTTATTCTTCTCGGAGACAAGGTAATGCCCGGGTTAAACATATATAAGCCCAATGCCCGCCTGGATGATGTAATTGATATAATTACGTATTTCAATCTAAAAAAATCAGTAAGGCTGGGCCTGGCACATCCTTGTATTCATTTTAATAATAAGTACCTTAAGCCGGATTTTTATGGAAATATAGGAGAAAAAATAATCAGGTTTGGTCAAAAAGCCAGCAAAAAAAATATTAAAATAAGCTTTGACTGTGGCATTGTACCATGCATGTTCAACAGCACATATTCAGGGAATAAGTGGCCTGACAATAAGCAGGCAGGCTTAACCTGCGGTCCTGTTATTGACATATTAACAGATGGCAGCGCCATACCATGCTACCCGTTAGCTGCAGTAAGCAGAAAAAAAATATTGCCCGAAGATAATTTAGATAATGTTATTGCTAAATTTAAAAAAGATTTGTCATTATACAGGAGTGCCGGCATATATCGTGAATGCTCAGGTTGCATTTATAAAAAAGAGGGGCTTTGCGAGGGCGGGTGTTTATCTTTGACCATAAAGCGATACCGGAAAGCAGATTTTTCACTGTCACCAAATGAAGAATAGTTAAATTCTAATAATCAGACAAATGGCTGGTAGCATAAAGGCACTAAAAAGGAACATATGGAACATCCCGTATATTGATCAGCCTGTTGCTTTCTGGGAGAAAGTAAGGGACTATTACGGCAATTATATAAAAGAGGTATATATACCGATATCAGACGACATTTTACCGTCAGGCAGGCCAGCTCAGTCTTCCCAATTTCTGGATGAGTTCCTGTCAAGCAGGCTTTTTAATATAAATATTTTAATTAATCCCGTCGTACTGATGCAGCCCGTCGAGAAAATCGCCACTGCAGTTACAGAAAATCTGAAAAAGTTACGCGACAGTTTTAAAATAACCTCCTGTACCGTAACAAATATTATGCTTGCTGAAAAAATAAAAGATGCAATTCCTGGTTTGGAAATCACAGCCTCTGTTCTGGCGGATATATATAATCAGGGACAGCTTTCGCTGGCAGGCAATATTTTTGATACTATTGTACCTTCAAGCCGCATATTGCGAAATTTACCAGCCTTGCAAAGCATAAGGAAATCATTTAAAGGTAAGATAAGGCTCATTGTAAATGAAGGATGCCTGTCCGGTTGTCCCTTTCGTACACAGCATTTCTTTGAGATGGGCAGTAAGCTGGATTATCCCGAATCACTATGTAAAAACACGCTGTTAAAAAATCCGTGGCTAAGGTTGACCGGCAGCTGGATTCTTCCCCAGCATTTATATATGTTTGACGGTATTTATGATGAACTTAAATTAAGCGGCAGGGTGACACTTCAGAACAGCAATAAATTCATGAAAGTGCTTGGTGCATATGTCGGCAGGAAGCCTCTTTTACCGCACGAAATTGGCGGAGGACCCGCTTCATTGTTACTGCCCCTTAATATTACCGACTCGTTCTATAAATATACTCTTTCGTGTTTACATCAATGTTATGGCTGCAGGATATGTAAGGATTACTATAATAAAGAACTTGCAGAAATTACCTGACTTCATGCAAAAGGACGGTTAAGCTGTTTTTCATACAGAAAATCCTTAATTTGATCTTTTGTCAGCTCCTGGTTTATATAACAGCGGTCGTTAAAGGAAGGATCCCATGCATTGCCAGAGAGGGCTAATTTTGCAGGGCAATCACCGGCACAGTGCCATTTACAAAAGCACTTTTCGCAAAAAGGCTTGTTTTCGACACTTAATTTTTGCAGCTTTTTAAGTTTGGTTTTATCGATAATGAACCTGCCGGCGTCAAAATCATATTGCCCGTAAAAAAATAATGGGGCCCTGGGATCATCGGGTTCTGAGACCTCATAGCATGAAGTTATGTTGCCGTCAGCAGTCACAACGAATGATTCACCGCAGGCCTTGCAAAATATATTGGTGAGAAGGGGAAAACGTGAGCCCGAATACTTAAGTCTTACTCCATATCCTGAAGCCCTTTCCCTTGCTTCGCGAAACTGACTGACAAATAATTCAGGATCAACAGGTTTAAGGTCATTATTTACAGCACGGCCAACAAGGAAAAAAGGTTCTACCTGAATTGTCTTTGTTCCGAAATTCTTACAAATAAACTCAACAGATGCAGGCAACTTTTTTAATCCTATATTCGTTACCGTTGTCCTTATTCCATACCTGAATTTTCTGTCGTCCATTCTTTTTAAGGTTTGTGCAACAAGGTCAAAGGATTCTTTCCCGTCAGCAAGGGGCCTTTGCATGTTCTGTATCTCAGGCAGGCCATCGAGGGAGACAGTGGCATCATTAAAGTTATCAATAATCCATTCCAGCATATCCGCTTTAATAACCCCGTTAAAACCGCCACTGAATAATGGCTTCATGCCGGCTGCATTTTCCCTGATATAGGACACACATCTCTTCATAAGGCTCTCCGCAGTAGTAACCTCTCCTCCCCCGTGAAATGATATATAAAAACTCTTCCTGTTTTGTCCGGCACATGATTTGATAATAAAGTCCATTGCAGCCTTTGCCAGGTTCCAGGGCATCTCTTTTATCCTCTCACCCCCTTTTGAATAGCAATATATGCAGCGCATGGTGCATTTTGTTGTAAGGAATAATGATAAACCTCCCGGCTGAAAAGTATCAACAGGTTTGGGAAAGTTAGGTTTTGGCTGCAGGGCATTATTTTCAAATATGATGCCTGATTTTATCATTTCCGCGATAAAAGGGGAGTGATCATCCGGAAAATGGTTTTCTCCCGATTTAATATCCTGCAGAATTTTAACGGCCGGTTTATTAATCAGTAATACTGATCTGTTAAGGGGAGCATAGAGAATATAATTCTCACCATCAGGAATTATAAAACATTCATCATTAACATAGTACATTTTATCTTCTTTAAATTCCCTTTATCCTTAATTTTAATTGTATTATCTGAACAGGCAGCAATAATCCTTCATAATGTCACAAATATAATACGAAAAATATCTATTCAAGAAGGGAAATAAATTTAAAATTATGTATATGGCCCCACCTTTTTTGCATACATGTATTATGAATTGAGAGCGGCTTATCCAGCAGGTATTCTTCCATATGCCTATAGTTGCCTTTAACATTATTTATTCTTGCACACCCTGCAACATTTCCGTCAGGATTAACAGTGATGCCCGAATAAAAAGCACCGCAGTTATAGCTAAATCCGCAGCAATTAGGGCCGTGTGCCGGCTCAAGTCCGATTTTTTTTGCATATCTCCCAAAATTATATTTAAACTCTTTCCACTCATAGTAATCAAGCATTAATGCGGGCTCACCAGTATAGGGAGTAACATTATTAAAAACTGAACCTGTTTTTAATGCCAGGTCAAGGATATCTTTATAGCAAGCCGCATTTAATGCTGACACCGTATAGCTTATCCAGTGTTTTATTTTATGCTTTTCAAGTTTATATAAGGCTTCAACGGCCTTATCATAAACACCCTCTCCCCTTATGCTGTCATTGACAGACCTGTCACCGTCCAGGGAAACCTGTACACACAAACCATCACTGTATTTTTCCAGGTCTTTCACTTTTTGCGGTATCAATAGTCCGTTTGTCAGTATGGTAATCCTGTTTACCTTTTTGCTGACATATTCAAGAATATCGTCAAATTGAGGGTGCAACAAGGGTTCGCCCCCGCTCAGGTAGATGACTGACATATCCTTTTGTTGTATTTTGATCCTATCAATTATTTGAAGTATATCCTTTACAATACCTATATCCATGAGGAGGCTCCTATCATGAGACTTTGCATAACATGATTTACAGTTTAAATTACATCTCTCCAGCAATCTTAAATGAAACCACATATCTCCGGCTATTTTATTTTGCAAACTTTAAAGTACCTTTCATTACTGTCATAAACAGATAATGGTGCATGTCGTAACAGGCGCACCGCATTATAGGATTTATAACTGTTCTCATCATAAAACTCGGGATTTATAAACCTGAAATCCTTGCTGTCCCTGTAAACTAATATTGTCTCCAGGAACTCCCCATCTGTAATTTTCTCATAGTCGTTTTTCAATAATCGTCCAAAATTATTCCTCCTGTCTCTTACCTGCTTCAATTTATTACTTAGAGAACATATGTTTATATTCAGGGATAATTTGTTCTTTTTCACAAATTTTATCACGTCAAGAATAAGAAATTTGCTTTGCTCCTGTATACCTGTCCTGTGTCCGTCATTAAGAGTCAGCATGCCGCACTGTTCGTTGTACATTTCGGAGTTGGTTCCAGGCTCACTTATCAACTCATGCAGGTTAAGGTATTTTACCCCAGCCGAAACCCATGATGCCAGGCTTGATAAAAGGATATCCTTATCCTTTGGTATAGCAGGTATCTCGACAGTTATTCCCTGTATTTTTTTCGATGCATATTCAGCCATTGACAATACATCGCGGTCACAATAACCTGTTGCTGCAAGATTAAACCTTATTTCATCCAGTTTGTTTTCTGAAAAAACATCGACATATTTTTTACTTAGTAATAATCCGTTTGTATAGACCCAGAAATAATTATCAGGAAGCTGGCGTTTAAGTCTCTTAAACCAGGAAATAAGACTTCCATATTCCATCAACGGTTCACCGCCTGTGAATCCTATTCCTTTAATGCCAAGACGCCTGTAGCTTTCAGCAACCGATTTTATATTATCGCCAAAAGCCGAGCTTGCTTTCTGCCTGCTAACTTTCCGGGGGCTATAGCAAAAACTGCAGTCAAGGTTGCAGTTCATGGTGATAAAAACACAGTCCCATTTACCCTTTTTGCACAATACACATCCCGGTGATAATTCCCCGTAAAGCAGGGTTCTGTTTTCATCGGCTGCAATAACTTCAGGTACTTCCTTCTTTACCTGTCCGGCAAACAGGTTCCACCGGCCAATGTAACTATCGATGTTTGATTTACTTCTATGTCCTGGCGTATTAATATCAGCAATAATATTTTTTAATATCCCCGGTATATTTTTACCTGATACTGAGAAATCCATCAGTTTTTATGTTATGTATAAATTATCTTATTAATCCTGCATCTCAGGCTATTCTCAATATTTGTACCATTTCCCGGCTTTAACTGTCCGTCAATCATACAAACATCGGGACAGCCTTTAACACAGTGTTGTCTTATACTGCAACCGGTACAAAGCGATTGAACGACCCTGAGATATTTCATAAATTCCTGAATTCTTTTTTCATTCAGAATGAATTTATCCTTCCTTTCATTATAATAGCCTATAGTATATATACTTTCATCAGGCTCATTTTCCCTGAACATGCAAGCAGTAGCCTTACCCGAAGGAGTAAGAAAAAGTACCCTCTTGTTTATGTTGCAATATGGAAGGGAAAATTCTTTGTCGGCAAATCCCGAATAAATAAGCTCTGCCCCCAGGCTTTGTGCTGCTTTCGAAGCCCTGATAAAATGTGCTGCAAATATTGCCGGATCGGGATAAAGATCATCATTCTGCCTGAAATTATAGACAGGTTCAAATTGAACCTGCTTTATTTTAAGATCCTTCACCAGGAACCTGATTATCGATTCCTGCCTGTTTACATTATATCTGGTTATGGTTGTTCTGCATACTATATTATCGCTCCCGTACTGGCGCAGAATATCCAGCGTATTTTTTACAGTGCTAAAACTGGGCTGCCCGCTTTTAAAAGGCCTTTGCATATCGTGAATATCAGGCGGGCCGTCAATGCTCAGGCATATCCTGTCAAAATGCATGGATGCCCAGATATAATGCTCCTCATTAAAAGTGCCATTGGTAGTTATAAAAGAAAAATTATTAATGTTATTGTCAGCAGAAATTTTTACAATCTTATTGTACGCTTTCTTTAAAATCCCGGGTTCTGCGAATGGCTCGCCTTCTCCCTGGAAGCCAAAGAAAAAGGTTCTTCCCGATTTAAGGCAGTTGTCAATCACTGTCAGGGCGGCCGCCCCTATTGTCCGAACCAGGTAGTCTTCATCTAAAAGTATCTTACCGGACTTGCCTTGATTATTTTGATTATTATGCTTATAACAATAAACACAGTCTAAATTGCATTCACTGCCTAAACTTACTGTCAGACATTCAGGTAAAAATCCGGCCATTTGAAATATTAAACTTTAAAAGCTTTTAATTTACAATTTTTATATTATAAGGATGACATTTAAAGAATCATTTCGATTTCAAATATAGTTACACAATTATTGAAAGACAATATTTATTGCATTATTAAAAAAGATCACGCATCCCATTAATAAAAGCAAGCAAATATCCCCTCAGGCAGCGAGCAAAAGACAACCATCATAAATTTTTCAAACAATTTTGTATATCATGTGTTATTTTTTTATATTACCTGATAAAAGACAATCATGGCAAAAAAATCAGAATTCAAAATTTCACGTCGGAGCTTTTTGCAGACATCGGCATTAGCTTCGATAGGACTCTCTTTTGCCCCCTATATTAATTACGGTAAGATTGGTATAGAGAGGCCAATGAAACGCTCATTCGGAAGATTGGATTTTGAAGTTACAACGCTGGGGCTTGGAGGTCAGGCTTCAATTCAATGGACTCCTGCAGATGTTGATCCTGTAAAAATTATCCTCAAAGCTTTTAATCTTGGAATAAATTATTACGACACCTCGAATGTTTACGGTCCAAGCCAGTCAAATTACGGAAAAGCATTCAGTCATCTGCAGCTGGTGCCGGGTGAACCGGGATATAATGAATCGCTCAGAAAATCTATATTCCTTACCAGTAAAACCGGATTGCGATGGGCAAAGGGGGGATGGCAGGACGAGAATATCAGGGTGTTCACTAACGGTCCTGAAGGTTCCAAAACTGCTGACGATATAAAAAGAACCCTTACACAACTTTTTGGTGACGGCAAAGGATATTATCCTCAGGGTGCCTATATTGATATGGTACTTATTCATGCTCTGGGCAGTATAGAAGAGGTCGACGCCATTTACGAGGGACTTGATTATCCTGATCCGAAGGCCGAAAATATTGGAGCTCTCGCCGCCCTTCTCGATTATCGTGACGGCACAAATTATACGGGTTTGAATCCCGGCGAGGAAAAGCTGATTCGCCACATTGGATTCTCGGGACATTATTCTCCTGCAGTAATGATGGAAATGATTCAAAGGGACGAAAAAAATATTATCGATGCCATGCTTGTAGCGGTAAATCCGAATGACAGGTTATACTTTAATATGCAGTATAATGTCATACCTGTCGCATCAGCAAAAAATATGGGAATAATTGGCATGAAGGTATTTGCAGATGGCGCAATGTATTCGAAACCTGCTACCTGGTCAAACAACCCCGGACATGTTGTACGTGATGTTGGCAGCCAGGCATTGCCCAGTCGCCCCCTTGTCCGGTATAACCTGACAACGCCGGGCATTAATACTGCAATAACAGGGATAGGACATATTGACGATGACATAAAGAAATGCCAGCTGCAGCAGAACCTTTCAGCTGCGCAGATAGCACCGGACGGACTGACAAAAACCGATAGACGTGAAATTGAGGGGATAACAAATTCCATTAAAGAAGGTAAAACCAATTATTTTCAATTACCCGCACAAAATCTGACAGCTCCGCGTGGGCCGCTCCTTACCCAGGAGATGCCCGACAATAAACGTATAATTAGACTTACATGGCATACTCCATATGCAGGTGACGAACCTATAAAGCAATATGAAATATGGTGCGATAATCAGAAAATAGGCCTTATAGAACATTCTCCGCAGACAACTAAAAAGCCTTTTACCTATGAGCATATTACCGGTGACAAGGCCCATCATAGTCTTAAAATAGTTGCTGTGGACGAGGCCGGGAGAAAGGCAGAAACAGGCACACTTATAGCTGCTGCCATTAGTTAGGATTAAAAGCCGTAACAAATATTAACTTTATTAATTGTTTTTTCAAAAGTTTAATTATTTTTGTACCGTTAAATATTAAAACAATGAGATACAATACAAACAAGTCCGCTTTTTTCTTTTACTTTTATTTTTTAATAACTTGAGGGATTTGTTTGTTTATATAATAGATATAACAGGAAGTCCCATAAGTTTGGGACTTTTTTTTTGTCTGATTTTTAATTTTAAATTCATTATATGGATCAAACAGTCACAAAAGTCAAGAAAATAGCTATACAAGGTGGTTATGGGGCATTTCATGAAATTGCTGCCCTTCATTATTTTGAAAAGGAGAATATTGAGATTGTGCCAAAAAATACATTTAAAGACTTATTCACGGCCCTTCAGAACGGATTAGTGGACTATGGCATTACTGCTATTGAAAATTCACTTGCAGGAAGTATTTTGCCCAATTATACTCTGCTCCTTGAATCGAACATGAAAATAATCGGAGAAATCTATCTTCGCATAAAACAGAATCTTGTTGCCCTTCCCGGGCAGTCAATAAAAGACATTAAGGAAATTTATTCTCAACCCATGGCTTTACTGCAGTGTCAGAAGTTCTTTGAAGAATATACTCATATAAAATAGATTGATAGTATTGATACGGCACTAAG
>CAZOLY010000047.1:0-19951 GCA_964580815.1 uncultured Bacteroidales bacterium | reverse complement strand
CTACTGAGAGCGTTCCGGTATGGGACCCCAGTTGTGATGAACCGGGACCCACAACTGTTGATTCAATAATTCAACTGTCCGGTAACAGCCTCTTTTACTACGCTGTTCCTGAAGCAGCCGACAGGAAAGCCTATAAGATTGATGTAGACCCGTTGTGGCTCGGGGACCAGATGACCCTCGTTGTCAGGATGAAAGGTCTGTCAGATGCAGGCCCCCTTGACAGGCTGTTTGACCTTGAACTAAGGAACGGCAATGCCTTATTGAGGGATAAAGTGTATATCCATTACTCAAATGAGATAGAGCTCGACAATGCCGGTTCTATGGCGGATTTACCGTTTGATGTTAAAGACTGGCATATTTACCGTTTTACCATCGACAGCAATATGTGCAAGGTATATGTTGATGAGATCAATGAACCTATAATCGAAGGTGAAACTACTAATTCGACCTCCGACCTGCAGGTTAAGATAGGTGACTGCAGTACCAGCGGCAGTAATGGCGCTCTTATTGACTGGGTTATATTCCGTGCTGACGGTGCTTTTGCTCCCTACCAGGCTCCTGTGCCCCGCATTCTTTCAACCGATGTTGCAGGCAAGGGTCTAAGGTCAGGAAAGATATATTTTCTCTCCAGGCCTACCGATGTTGATTCGACAGGTATGCTTTATGACCAGGGAGTTATTGATTCACTCAGAATTGCCGGGTACAGTGTTAACGTAATATATGCCACTGATCCCGATTTCAGTTTCGATGCTCTTGAAGATGCCGACCTTGTTATTATAGGCCGCAATATAAACAGCAGTGATTTTGGGACCGATGTGGCCGAAGCTTGGGCAGCCCTTGAAACTCCTGTATTGATGGTGTCAGGTTATATAATCAGAAACAACCGCCTGAAATTTGCTAATACCGGATCAGTAGTAAGGGAAGTCCTGATTGGTGATCCTTCTAATATGGACAGGATAACCAAGGCAAAGGTTGTGGATCCTTCTGATGCAGCATTTGACGGTGTAGCAATAGATCCTGCAGATTCGACAATGGATTACATGACATGGTTTTACGATTACCTGGCTTGCGGCGCAGACAGCTTTGCTGCAACCAACAACGGAAAGCTTCTTGCCTATATTACGGATGCAGACACGGCCAGGGCAAATGGAAATGTTCTGGCGGCCAGGTGGGCCCCGGGAATTGAAACATACCCGGGCTCGGGTGTAACACCGGCCGGCTGGCGTTCCTATATACAGATGGGTGCCGATGACCAGAGCAGTCCCAAGATTAAGAATTTCTGCCAGTGGACCGATGCATTATACCAGGTTATGCTTCAGGAAATTGATATGCTGATGGCAAAGTCACATAGCCTGCTGTACCTGACAAGGCCCACGGATGTTGACGAGTTTGGAGTGCTTTTCGACCAGGAAGTTATTGACTCACTGATGACTACAGGATACAATGTGGAAATAAGCTATCCTACCAGTCCGGATTTCGCCTATAACAAACTGGCTGGCTATGACCTTGTGCTTATAGGACGTAATATCAACAGTAGTGATTTTGGAACTGGTGTGGCCGAAACATGGGCAATGGTTGAAACTCCTGTTATGGCTCTTTCAGCATACATAATGAGAAACAACCGCCTGAAGTGGATCAATTCAGGTTCAGCGGTGAGGGAAGTGATTATTGCTGACTCGTCCAACATGGACAGGGTAACAAAGGCAAAGGTGGTTGATGTTGATGATATAGCCTTTGAAGGGGTGACCATTGATCCTGCCGACTCAACTATGGGCTATATGACCTGGTTCTATGATTATATAGCTTTCGGACAGGATTCGTTCGCAACGATGAACAACGGCAAGCTGCTGGCTTATATAACCCAGGCAGATACGGCAAGGGCCAATGGCAACGTGCTTATGGCAAGGTGGGAGCCCTTTGTTGAAACATACCCCGGCTCGGGAGTATCTCCCGTAGCATATCGTTCTTACATGCAAATTGGAGGCGACGATCAGAGCAGCCCCAAGGTCAAGAACTTTGCCCAGTGGACTGATGACTCCTACCAGGTATTATTGAACGAGATGAGATACCTCATGAGCACCCAGCCCGGTACAATTATTGAAGAGATATCAAGTGATGCAACACTCGACAGCCTGGTACCGAGTGCAGGAGTGCTTACTCCCGCATTCGATTCCTCAGTGACAAATTACCTGGTAGTACTGCCCGTAGGAACAACAGAGGTGCCGACATTGCATGTTGTTACCAGCAGTGACAAGGCCAGCGTTGAAATTATTCCCGCAGGAAGCCTGGCAGGTACAACAATTGTGAGGGTAACAGCCCAGGATGATGTTACGATCCTTAACTACCTGGTTAAGTTCCACGTAATATCAGATGATGCTACATTATCTGCTTTGTCAGTAGATGCAGGCACGCTGGTACCTGATTTTGCTCCGGGGACAACAGCCTATACGCTCGTAGTGCCCGGTGGTACCGGAAGCATCAATATTACGGCTGTAGCTAACCACGATAGCGCAACTGTTGCAGGAGACGGAGAATTTTCAGGCATACCCGGCACAGCAACCATAACTGTAACTGCCGAAAGCGGCGCCACACAGGATTACACTATTGAGGTAACTGTAGAAGTCGGATTGGATGAAAGCATGCTCGAAAAAGTCAATTTCTACCCGAATCCGGTCAGCAAGATCCTGAATGTTGATGTGCCGAATACAGGGTCAAGGATATCAATCTACAATGCACTGGGAGAAGCAGTAATAGAAATTGAAGCTGCCAGGAAACATGTTCAGATTGATGTCAGTGAACTGAATGCAGGATTATATTTTATTAAGCTTGAAGATTCAGGAGAAGTAACTGTTAATAAATTCTATAAGCAATAGATTCTTTGTAAGATTCCTGCAGGTGAAAGGTCAGCTGCAGGAATCTTTTTTTTAGTTAATTTAAAACAGTACTGTAATGAAAAAATTTGCTTTGCTTTATACGTTTTTGATGCTTTGCTTTATTATTAATGCACAGAGAATTGAAGTTGCTCCCGATATTGGTGCGCTGGATGCAGCCCTTGCCTCTGCAAATGACGGTGACACGCTTGTTTTGCAGAGCAACGGATCGTACTCGATCCTTGATGTATTATTAATAAACAAGAAAGTGACTATTGTTGCCGATGTGATAGATACACTGCCGGAACTTGATGACCTGCCTGTAATTGATAACATTTTCCAGGTAAGTCCGGTTTTTGACCTTAAGGACGGGGCCAACCTGTCACTTATAGGGATAGATGTTAATGCTAGTACTGCTCCCTTTATCTTCAGTTGCAGCAATGATACAGGTGCGGTTTTAGACCTGTATGTCAACAGGTGCCGCCTGCACAATTCAATAAATAATATCCTGGACCAGGTTGGAGACCTTGACGTAGAAGAAGTGCTTCTGCAGTCATGTGCCATAAAGAACAGCTTCGTATATGACAATGGCGAGGGGCATGGCTTCTATACCAAGAATTACAGGGGGGGCTCCAGTGAATATGTCTTTGAGAATATAACATTCTGGAACCTGGGACAGCAGTTTAACTGGATGAGAAGTTTCCCGGAAAGCGCAACCCAGATTTATACTTTTAATCATATGACCGGCTACAACCTTTCAACAAGTGCCGATAATAAGGAATTATTTGGTAACGCTGATGCTGCAGGTGAAGCAGCCCTGGTCATAAATTTTAAAAACAATATTCTGCACACCCAGGTTTCGACTGCTGACGCATCATTGTGGTTCGACAATACAAGCGGGAGGCACAATATTACCATAAATAATAATGTGCTTTATAATGTACAGCCTATAGTTGACCGCGGGGGTACAACAAATAAGAGCAATAACCAGGAAGTGGATCCACAGTTTGCTGATCCCGATAATGGGGATTTTACTGTCGGAAATGCTGATTTGTATACAGCAGCAGACGACGGGAAAATTATCGGCGCTTTATACTGGCATCCTGACTTTGTTGATGATTTTAGTGATCTTCCGAGCGGGCAAACAACAGGCATTGCCAGGAAAATAATAAATAAAGTTACTTTAAACACATATCCAAATCCATTTAATGGAAGTTTAAATTTTGACATTGATCTAAAAGAAGCCGTACATTTAACCATTAATCTGTACAGCACAGACGGACGCCTGGTAAAAACTTTGGTAAATAACCAGCATATGCAGGGGGTACGGAACTTATCTTTTGACACAGGTTCATTGGATCCGGGTGTTTATCTGTTCGAAGTAAAGGCAGATAATTATTTTTCCAATGGTATCATTACAAAATTGTAATGAATAAGATATGTGATCTCAAAATAGTAATATAAGGGGTTACAATTCTTTCTTATGCAGGACGGATGAATTTTACAGTCTGTCCTGCTTTTACCTGTTATACTTAATTATCACTGATTATTATTAAAACACACGCATTAGCGATGAAATGAAAAATAAGTATAAATCAAATAAATATATAATGTATTACCTGATACTCTTTGTTTACCTGAGCTTATTAAGCTGTGTTAATAGCTCGGTAAGGAATGAAATAAATAAAGGCTGGAGCACTGCTGATAAGATTCTGAAGGATCTGAAAAGCCCCGTATTTCCTGATAAGGAATATATTATCAATGATTTCGGGGCCGTAGGTGACGGTACAACGGACTGCACTGAGGCATTCAAAATGGCGATCCGGAAGTGTCACGATGAAGGCGGAGGGAAGGTAGTTGTGCCCCCCGGGACTTATCTGACAGGAGCTATTCATTTATTAAGTAATATAAACCTGCACTTTGAAGAAGGAGCAACCATACTTTTCACTACAGATAAAAATAAATACCTCCCGAATGTGTTTACACGGTTCGAAGGCATGGAATGCATGAATTATTCACCTTTTATTTATGCATTCAAACAGGAGAACCTGGCATTGACAGGAAAAGGGATACTGGACGGACAGGGAGAATCGTGGTGGTCATGGAAAGGCAACTGGTCGGGTTCGGCAGATACAAACTGGGAACAGGGTATCCCTCAACAGAATGATGATAACGCGGTGCTGACTGAAATGGTAGTAAATAACGTGCCTGTTGAGGAGAGGATCTTTGGTGAAGGGCACTATCTGAGGCCAAATTTCATCCAGTTTTATGGGTGTAAGAATATACTGGTAGACGGACTAATATTAAAGAATTCTCCCATGTGGAATATGCATCCCGTGCTTTCCGAGAATATAATTATAAGGAATGTTGAGGTCAGGGCCCTTGGTCCCAATAATGACGGCTGTAATCCCGAATCATCAAAGAACATACTGATTGAAAATTGCCTGTTTGATACAGGAGATGATTGTATTGCCATAAAGTCAGGGAGAAATGAGGATGGAAGGAGAATTAATGTTCCCAGTGAAAACATTGTAATAAGGAATTGTACAATGTATGAAGGACATGGAGGAGTTGTTATAGGAAGTGAAATATCAGGAAATGTGAGGAAGGTGTTTGTTGAGAACTGTATAATGGACAGTAAGAACCTTGAACGTGCAATACGAATCAAATCAAATTCTTTAAGAGGAGGTATTGTTGAAGATATTTTTCTGAGAAATATTAAAGTGGTACAGGTTTCTGAAGCGACATTCAAAATAAATCTTTTCTATAGCAAGGGAAGAGGTGAGTTTTATCCGGTTATCCGGAATATATATATTGAAGAATTACATAGCTATAAGAGTAAGTTTCCTATATGGATTAACGCCAATGATGAAGCATCGGTCGAGAATATATATTTAATAAACTGCACATTTGAAAATGTCGAAAAAGACAGCTATATCAAAAATGTAAGGAACCTGGTGATGGAAAATGTGTCAATAAACGGCATTAATCAATAAACTGCCAAACATCATTCATCCTGTATACCATATAATATGCAGGATTAGCAGCAGCAAAAATCATGTCTGATGATTTTCTGCTTCAAAGGGTTAATGAGGCTGGTACAGAATTGTTGTATACATGATGCAACTGATGAATATAGGATTATTTATGCAACTGGTTATTATTTGCTTTTGTATTATTTATAATGCAAGGGCGAAAGCAGGGTGTAATAACGTTGCATATAAAGACATGACCGAGGCTTTCCCGGAGGCTGAAGGAGCCGGCAAATATACCAGTGGCGGCCGCGGGGGTGAAATCATTGAAGTTACTAACCTTAATGATGACGGACCCGGAAGTCTTAGATATGCTGTTAATTGCAGGGGACCGCGAATCATAATTTTCAGGATATCGGGAACCATAAAGCTGGAAAGTGAACTGGAAATAGAAGAAGAAAATTTAACGGTAGCCGGACAAACAGCGCCGGGAGATGGAATTTGTATAAAAGGCTATCCTCTCATAATAGATGCTGATAATGTTATTATCCGCTATTTGCGGGTAAGGCTTGGTGATCTGGCAGGTAAGCCTTATGATGCAATAAACTGCATGAGGCACAGAAACATAATTATTGACCATTGCTCCTTCAGCTGGGCAGTGGATGAATGTGCTTCATTTTATGATAACGAGAATTTCACTCTCCAGTGGTGCATCATCAGCGAGAGTCTTGATAAATCCGTTCATCCCAAAGGCAACCATGGCTACGGCGGAATATGGGGAGGCATGCAGGCCTCATTTCATCATAATATAATTGCCCATCATGCGAGCAGGCTGCCGCGTTTCCAGGGCAGCCGCAATCACGGGCAGCCGCAGAACGAGGATGCCGAGTTATGTAATAACATTATCTATAACTGGTCCAATAAATGCTCATATGGGGGTGAAGAAGGCAACTATAATATTGTTGGCAACATTTATAAGCCCGGTCCGGCAACACCGCGAAAAAAAATATACCTGGTTATAGAGCCTTTCGAACCATTCGGCAGGTTTTACCTGAAGGATAACTATATAATGGTTGACGGGACAGCAAGAGAATATAACTGGAAGGATCATTTCCCTGATACCGGGAAATGGAGTACCGTATTTACTGAAACACCTGCAAAAATTAATTACCGGGCAGCATGCGAAGAGGCCCTGTCCGCTTATAAAAAAGTGTTAATGTATGCAGGTGCCTCATTTGTCAGGGACAGTGTCGATGTAAGGATAGCCGGTGAAGTTGAAAACGGGACTTTTCATTATGGAAATAAAGGAATTATTGACTCCCAGACCCAGGTTGGCGGGTGGCCCGGATTAAAGTCCGGTGACCCGCCGCAGGATACCGATCATGACGGCATGCCTGACACCTGGGAGACCGGTAATAATTTGAACCCCCGGGATTATAGTGACAGGAACAATCATGATCTCAGTGAAGATTATACAAATATTGAGTATTACCTTAATACATTAGTCAGTAATTTTTATTAAATTAATAATATATGAGACCGAACTCTTTAAAAAAACGATGGTTTTTTGTTCTCGCTCTTCTTATAGCAGGATATTCGCTTTTTGCACAGCAAATTACGGGAGTAATAACGGATGAGCAGGGCCAGCCATTGCCCGGTGTTAATATTGTTATAAAAGGAACAACTGCAGGTACAGTTACTGATGTGGACGGCCGGTATGCTATTACCGTGCCTGACAGAAAATCTGTTATTGTAATTTCTTATATAGGCTATCTGCAGGAAGAAATTACTGCAGGGGATCGGACAGAAATTAATATTGCCCTGGTGCCTGAACTCACAAATCTTGATGAGGTGGTTGTCATAGGATACGGGACAGTAAAGAAGAGGGACCTTACAGGGTCCGTGGCGTCGGTCAGTGCAAGGCAGATCAAGGATATCCCGGTGTCGTCCGCAGCACAGGCTATCACCGGAAGGCTGGCAGGGGTGCAGATCACTACTGCCGAAGGATCACCCGATGCGGAGGTAAAGATAAGAGTGCGCGGCGGAGGGTCCATAACACAGGATAATTCTCCCCTTTATATTGTCGACGGGTTCCCGGTCGACGGGATAAGTGATATTGCCCCTTCAGACATCGAGTCCATTGATGTTCTGAAAGATGCCTCATCTACTGCAATATATGGAGCAAGAGGTGCAAACGGAGTTATAATCGTAACAACCAAAGGAGGAAGGTCAGGTAAAACTGAGATCAGTTATAATTTTTATTATGGTATGAAGAAACTGGCAAACAAACTGGACGTTCTGAGTCCCTATGAGTTTGTTTTATACCAGTACGAGCGTTCCCGCGGCAGTTTCCAGGAACGGAACAGGTTTGAAAATATGTACGGGACTTATGAGCTGCTTGACACACTTTATATGAATTCTGGGGGGACGGACTGGCAGGATGAGGTTTTTGGGCGCAGGGCTACCACCACATATCATAATATCAGTATTACAGGAGGACAGAAGGACTTTAATTACAACCTTAGCTATACCCGCAACGATGATGAAGGTATAATGGTTGAGTCCGGCTTTGTAAGGAACAACCTCAATTTTAAGTTCCGGAGCCAGGCGACAAGCAAGCTGAGGGTGAATTTCGATGCACGCTACTCCGACCTTGATGTGCGGGGTGCCGGGACATCCGACCCGGGAACATCCGGAATAAACAGGCTTAAGCATAGTGTTATCTACCGCCCGGTTAACGGATTATATGATTTTGTCGAGGATCCTGACCTTTACTTTGATGATGAGGAGTATTATAATACATCCGGACTGACTGATCCGCTGCAGCTGGCAAAAGATGAATACAGGAATAAACACACAATAGTCACGAGTTTTAACGGAAGCCTTACATACTCCCTGCTGAAAGGTCTTGACCTGCGTACCGACTTCGGGTATAACAGCCAGCAGGTAAGGGATGACAGGTTTTACGGACTGACTACATATACGGCCCGGCGATATGCCGACAGGCCCGTAGTAAATATCAGCGAAGATAAGAGGAATATCTTCAGGTGGACAAATACGATAAATTACAGGAAAGAAAATATTTTCGGTAACAATAATATTAATTTACTGCTGGGGCAGGAGCTGATAAACACAAATAAAAACGAATATGAGCAGGAGACTCGACTGTACCCCAAAGAGATATCTGCGGACCTTGCCCTCGGGATGACGGCCCTGGGCGAAGACCCGCAGTCTCCCGAGTCTAAGCTGTCTGAGGATAAGCTGTTGTCGTATTTCGGAAGGATTCTGTATGACTATAATGATAAATACCTGGCAACATTTACTTTAAGGGCCGACGGGTCGTCAAAATTCTGGAAAAGTAACAACTGGGGGCTTTTCCCTTCGGGCTCAGTGGCCTGGCGTATATCGCAGGAAGAGTTTATGCAGAATCTTCCCTTTATTTCTCTTCTTAAAGCACGCTTAAGTTATGGAGAGGCAGGAAATAACCGTATAGACGATTACCTGTTTTTAAAGAGATTTGCAACATCCTCAAGCAAGCCCTATTTTCTTAACGAGCAGCAAACTGCCTACCTGTACCAGCCCGACCTCCCCAATCCCGATTTAAGATGGGAGACAACCGTGACAAGAAACGCAGGTGTTGATTTTGGACTCTTTAATAACCGGCTCAGCGGTTCCGTTGATTATTATTATAATTCCACCAGGGACCTGCTCGTTGATTCCAGGCTCGACCCCTCATCGGGCTATGAGAGCCAGATGCAGAATATCGGACAAACAAGCAACTACGGCCTTGAGCTTGTGCTTGATGCATACATTATTGAAAAATCGGATTTTAACCTTTCAGTAAATTTCAATATCGCATTTAACAAGAGCAGGGTGGATAAACTAAGCGAATATGATTTAAGGGAGGAGCAGTCAGAATGGAATAATGATATAGGCACTGATTATATCGTGAGGGTAGGTGATCCTGTAGGCTTAATGTACGGCTTCATCACCGACGGCTTTTATACGGTAGATGACTTTGATTATGACGAGGTGACGCAAACATATACATTAAAGGAGGGTGTGGCCGATAATGAACGGTTACTTAACAGTGCACTCGGACCCGGCACGATAAAATTCAGGAACCTTGGCGGCCCCGTAGATGAAGACGGCAATCCGGTTGACGATGGCAACCAGGTTACAAATGAGGATGACCGGACAGTCATAGGAAATGCAAATCCCAAACATATAGGAGGGTTCAACATAATGATGGTATATAAGGGCATAGACCTCAGCGTATTCATGAACTGGGTATATGGAAATGATATATACAGTGCCAATAAAATTGAGTTTACAAGCGGTTATAAGGCATATACGAATATGCTTGAGATCATGAATTCCGAAAACCGGTGGATGACCATCAATGAGCTGGGCGAGGTAGTAAACGATCCTGTGGAGCTGGCTGCATTAAATGAAAATGCTACAATATGGAAGCCCCCGACAGGAAACTACCTGTTTCATTCATGGGCCGTTGAAGATGGCTCTTTTTTACGTATCAACAATGTGACTCTTGGCTATACACTGCCGGAATCGCTTCTGAATAAAGTATTTGTCAAAAAATTCAGGATCTATGCCACTGCTAACAACCTGCACACATTTACCAGGTATTCGGGATACGATCCTGAGGTTAATACAAGAAGGGATACTCCCATGACACCGGGTGTCGATTATTCTGCATACCCTCGCAGCAGGATGCTCATTTTCGGATTAAATCTCACGTTTTAACTTTTTAAAATACACTGCCATGAAGAGAGATATTATCAAAGTAAACGGACTGCTGAGCGTGCTGGGCGTGCTGGGCACAGTTATGTTGTTTATATCTGCGTGCGATGAATATTTTGAGGTACAGCCTGTATCAAGCTTCGAACCCGGGAATGTATTTACCAATGTCGAATATACAAAGCAGACGGTTATAGGCATTTACCAGCTGATGACGCGTGATGAGGGTTACTCGAAGAGAATAAGCATGTATTATGGTGTTGACACTGATATTGGAATGTGCAGCGGTAATGATCTCGATAACGGGCGCCGTGATATCGCACGCTACACCTGCAGTCCGGGTAACGACGAGATTGAGAAGCCATGGAATAACCTGTATAAAGGCATTGAAAGGGCAAATATATGTATTGCCAATATCCCGGTAAGCGACCTGTATATAAATGGTACCGAAGAAGATCAGTTTGAAATGAAAAGGTGCTATGGTGAGGCCCTTACTTTGAGGGCACTAAATTATTATGAGCTTATACGTAGCTGGGGAGATGTTCCCTTCACTTTAACTCCTGCACAGGCCGGGGATGATTTTAACCTTCCCAAAACCGACCGCGATACTATATATGAGCAGATCATAAATGACCTGCTGCTTGCCGAAACACTGGTGCCATGGCGCTCGGAAGTGTCTATAGATGAGCGCATTACAAAGGGAGCTGTAAAGGGACTGCTGGCACGCATAGCAATGGCCCGCGGGGGATATTCTCTTCGCCGTACGGGAGGCATGCAGAGGGGCTCAGATTATTTGCATTATTACCAGATAGCGCGTGACCAGTGCCGCGAAATAATACTTAGCGGCGAGCATTCCCTGAATCCTGATTATGAAGATATTTTCAGGAAGCAGTGTGAAATGGCTGTCGATGATGAGTATGGAGAAAGTATGTGGGAGGTTGCTTTGGGCCTCGGGGTGAGCGGTGAAGTGGGTTATTATATAGGGAGCAAGAGTGATGACGGATCAAGGTACGGCAGGGGAAATCCGGGGTTGCTTGCACTGCCCACGTACTACCTGTCGTTTGACAGTCTCGATAAGCGCAGGGACGTCACAATAGCCATATACGAAATTGACGGCGACAATATAAGGCTGCTGAGGAGTTTCAGCGATATAAACCTGGCCAAGTGGCGCAGGGAGTGGATGGTGCCCCTCTATCCGGGTACTGCAAAATATACGGGCATAAACTGGGTGCTGCTTCGCTATTCGGACGTACTATTGATGTTTGCCGAAGCCGAGAATGAGCTGAACGGCGGTCCCACACAGGAAGCAATCGATGCTTTCCGGCAGGTCAGAGCCCGCGCTTTCAGTCCGGATGCAGACAAGATGCCCTCAATACCTACTGACTACCAGGACTTTTTCGATGCCCTGGTGCAGGAAAGAGCATGGGAGTTCGGGGGCGAGTGCATACGCAAGTTTGACCTTATACGCTGGAACATGCTGGGAACAAAACTGGCAGAGACGAAGGATAACCTTAATAAGTTATATAACGGCGAGCCTCCATATGAAAATGTTCCGCGGGTGCTGGTATGGAGAAATGAAGGTGAGGAGTTGCAGATCCTTAATCTTACAACCCCCATGGATTCAGCCGCCATTGCTGACCGTGACATGGAGTACTGGCCTGAAACTAAGGACTGGGCAGATAATATACTTGAAGAATATGTTGACCTTTTAGCAAAATACTTTGTTGCCAACAGCAGGGAGCTGCTGCCCATACATAATAAGATTATTGATGCCAACAGCAGGCTTCAAAACGATTATGGTTATTGAAGCCTGTTAAATATGAAACTGAACTGATAATTATGTTTAACTTAAAACTATTGATATGAAAAGAAAAGTATACCTATTAACGTTTCTATGCATATTTGGCATAGCAGGTCTGTTTGCACAGGATACTCTCCATGTGGGAGAAAGCCTTTACCAGATGGTGCAGGATGCTGAAGACGGGGCTACTATTATTATAGCAACCGGACTCCATGATGCCCAGGATGTGGGAATTGATGTAAACAAGTCAATAACCATTAAGGGAGCTGAAGGTCCGGAGAAGCCTCTTGTGTACATTTCGCAGTTCGACTTGTTAGGTACTGACATTAATTTTGCCGTTGAAGGCATAGAATTTTCCGGGGCCACACTCGTTGATTCACTGACAGGCGAGGAAGATACCGAAACCCTTGCATCGAGTTATTTAATAAACCTGGCGGACGGGCATACATCCTCCGGCAATCTTGTAATAAGGGACTGTGAGGTAAGGAACTTTGACAGGTCAGCCATAAGGGGTGACCGCTCTGCAAATACAGCCGACAGTATTATTATTGATAACAGTATTCTCCATGATTTCCGCGGAGGCGGGGATTATGGCCCATTCAGGTTTAAAGATGATATTACATTTAACGCTTTTGTTATTAAAAACTCAACCATATATGATTTTCTGGATAAACTTGTTGACTGCCAGGATATACTGGACGGGACAGTAATGGATGTACGTGTTGAGAACTGCACCTTCTACGCATGGGGCGGCGGTAAAGATGCACAATACCTGTTCGATATCCAGGATGATACTGATGCCAGGCTGTATATCAACAGCTGCATATTCGGAAAAACAAACAATGAATTGGTTTCTGTGAGGGCTTTCCGTTTTCAGGATGATGCTTATGCAGAAATTACAAATACAGTAATGGCCCCCGATTTTATTGTTGACACTGTAGGTGCCTATGACAGGGTGGACTGGGACAAGGACGAGTGGAACGAGGTGGATCTTGATCCTGAATTTGAATATCCCGATACCGGTAATTTCACTCTTCCCGAGGAGTCACCTTTAAGGCAGATGAGCCCGACGGGCGGACCTATAGGTGATCCGCGCTGGGCAACAACTCCTCCTGTTGGAATAAGCCGGGTAAGAAGCATGGACCCCTTACAGGTTTATCCCAATCCGGCCACAGCCGTCATCAACATCAAAACTGACGGGCCATGCAGGGGAGCCATATATAATTCGGCGGGCGTGAAGGTGCTGGAGCTGAATATTAAGGATGAGTCAGTACATGCTGTAAACATTACCGGATTAGTGCCCGGATTATATTTGATAAAACTTGATGATAAGAAGGCAGTACAGAGGTTTTTAGTTAAATAATATATTATTATTTTCAAAAATCTGTTGGAGCAGTTTATTTTAACTGCAAATATTTTATGTGATCCCCGGATCTTTTAGTATACTTGTTTCTCCGGGGATCACATAAATATTTAGGGTCCTTGATAATTTGGAGACATTGAAATTATTGAACATGAAGAAGGGATTTTGCAATTATTTAAGATTATTAGTAGCTGTATTTTTTAATATTCTGATAAATGCCTGTATAAATGGGCAGCCACTGGCTTTTCCCGGGGCCGAAGGTTTCGGCAAGTTCACTTCGGGCGGCAGAGGGGGTGCAGTAGTTGAAGTGACCAACCTTAATGATCACGGGGCAGGGAGCCTCAGGGCGGCAATCCTTCAAAGCGGGGTCCGGACAGTGGTATTCAGGGTGTCGGGCACGATTTTTCTCGAGTCGGCACTTAAAATAAACAACGGCAACATTACTGTTGCCGGACAGACAGCGCCCGGTGATGGTATAACACTTGCAAATTACAATTTCAGTGTAAGTGCGGACAATGTTATCATCCGCTATATAAGGTCGCGCCTGGGTGATGTAGCCGGACAGGAAGATGATGCTTTTACATGCACAGGGCATAGTAATGTTATCGTCGACCATTGCTCCTTTAGCTGGAGCGTTGATGAGGCGGCAAGCTGTTATGAGAATGAGAACTTCACGATGCAGTGGTGCCTGATATCTGAAAGTCTCTATAATTCAATACATTCCAAGGGACCCCATGGATACGGGGGAATATGGGGAGGGAGCAGGGTAAGTTACCATCATAACCTTTTTGCCCATCACACAAGCAGGAACCCAAGATTTAACGGGGCCCGGGGAAAGGCCGCCCCGTGGGAGGAAATTGTGGACTACAGGAATAATGTTATTTATAACTGGGGATTTAACAGTGTATATGCAGGAGAGCCCAGTGAGATTGACGGCACAAAGGCAAATATCAATATGGTAAGTAACTACTACAAGGCCGGTCCAGGCACCAATTCGGGTGAAGTACAATACAGGGTGCTGGAGCCCTATGATCAGGGCTCATACGGTTACAGCCTGTTTTATATCGACAGTAATTATTTTGATGGTTATCCTTTTGCTACACAGGATAACTGGTTATACGGAGTGCAGGGTGTTTCCGCTTCCGATAAGGAGGATATGAAAGTGACTGTGCCCTTTGAGTTTGATATTGATACAACACATACGGCAGAGGAAGCATATGCACTGGTCCTTGCAAATGCCGGGGCTATACTGCCGCGAAGAGATACACTTGATAAACGTATTATATGGGAAGTGATCAATGATACCGCGTTATACGGAGGTCCGACATGGGGTACCAATACGGGTATTATAGACACCCAGCAAGATGTCGGCGGATGGCCGGCATTGTTTACGGGACCTGCACCGGCCGATGAGGACCACGACGGCATGGCCGATCAGTGGGAGCTTCTGAAAGGACTTGACCCCGGATATCCTGGCGACAGGAATGACGATGCCGATGCCGACGGCTATACCAACCTTGAAGAATATCTTTCAGAGATTGTCCGGTACAGGGACTTTATATATCCCCCCACGGATTTTAATGCCGAGCTTGTCGATATTACAGGTATTATGCTTACATGGACAGATAATTCAGATATTGAGCAGGGTTATTATATCGAGAGAAAAACGACGGGCAGTTTTATGATAATAGATACCGTATCTCAAAATACAGAGGCCTATACCGACAGCGCGCTGAACTTTGAAACCCAGTATTTTTACAGGATAAGGGCTTTTAACGAAACAGATACATCCATATATTCGAATATAAAATCCACGACGACGCTTAGTGAAACCGGGCTGCCCCTGCAGGCAGAAGATCCGGTTCCGGCGGATAATCTTACGGATGTGAGCACTTCTCCTACCCTCAGCTGGGAAAAGGGAGTAGGGGCAACCTCACATGTGCTGAACCTGGGCATAAACAGCCCGCCGCCTTTTATCGACTCCCTGTCAGAAACAAGCTATCATGTTGAAGGGCTGGCACCGGGCTTTTTATACTTCTGGAGAGTAGATGAGGTGAATGAATATGGCACCACGCAGGGAGAAATATGGAGGTTTACCACGCGTCCCGCACTGGATCATAAGCTTGTGGGCCACTGGCAGTTCGAATCAATGGCTACGGCCTTCGACTCATCAGAGTTTGCCAACCACGGCGTGTATGTTAATATCGATCCGGGCTCATTCACATTAAATGGCGCTGTAGGCAAAGCACTTAACTTCAATGGAGCGGACCAGTATGTCAGAATACCGCACAGCTACGTGTTTGATTTTGATGCAGGTGACTTCACCATAGCTTTCTGGATGAAGCAGGATACATCGCAGGTCGACATCAGCAAAGAATACAGGTACATAATAAAAGGCTCGCATATTGAAAATTCTGACTCAGGAAGGTCAGGCAAAAGATATGAGGTGTATTACAAGCCTTCGTACCATGCCGTAAGGTTTGCCATAGACGATAACTTGACAAAGAGCAGGGTCGAGGCCGGTGAAGGAATATTTATCACGGGCGCATGGGTTCATGTTGCTGCAATACGCGATTCAGAGTCCGGATCATTAAGCTTATATGCCAATGCGGAGTTGGTAGTTACAGGTGCAGACAGTACCGCTGGCATATCAGAGGATGAGGATCTGTATTTTGGATATAGCGTTGACACTGAGAGTTATTTGAACGGGGCCCTGGATGATATAAGGCTGTACAATTATGTTTTATCAGGTGATGACATTGATTACCTGTACCGCCTCGGACCATACACGGGCGACATTGCCCGTGCCGGCGACAATAAAGTAGACTGGAGTATATATCCGAATCCGGGGACCGATATTCTCTATCTGAATTATAACCTGGAGGCCGGCTCCCGCATTATTATCAGGATATATTCATTGTCGGGCAGGATCCTTCATATTATGCAGGAGAATAATCCTTCCCTGTCAGGAAAAATAGAGGTTGATATTCATGACCTCGGGCCAGGTGTTTACCTCGTTCAGATAGCACTGGAAAATACGGTTCATTATAAAAAATTGGTTATCAGGCGATAGCCAGAAGTCAGATTAATATAAATAACTGTTATGATCATTAATTTCTCTCTCTCTATGAGGCGCCATAGTCTTATAATCGCTATAACCTCAATACTTGGCCTTCTCAGCACTTTTTCCCAGGAGGTATATTCGCCCCGTTATTCGGAGAGGATGGCAAATTCTATAATGGTGCGCCATCCCAACGTATACGGATCATGGGATTATGTTACGGGAACAGTGCTGAAAGCATTCTATGAACTATGGAGACTTACAGGCGAGGAAAAGTATTATGATTATATAAAGAGCACTGTTGATAACGTTATTGGTGAGAACGGCACTATTGAGGGCTACACTATTGAAGATTATAATCTTGACGAGATAAATGAAGGGCGGATGCTGCTTTTTTTGTTTAAGGAGACAGGTGCATTAAAATATAGTATTGCCGCGGGAACATTAAGGCAGCAGCTGCAGGATCATCCCCGCACTTCCGAGGGAGGATTCTGGCATAAACTGAGGTATCCTGACCAGATGTGGCTCGACGGCCTTTATATGGGAAGCCCCTTTCTTGCCGAATACGGAAAGGTATTTGATGAGCCTGAAGATTACGATGACGTTATAAACCAGGTAGGTTTAATAGAGAGGCACCTGCGTGATAGCGTTACGGGCTTGTTTTACCATGGATGGGACGAAAGTAAAACACAGGACTGGGCCGACCCCGTGACAGGTACTTCGCCAAGCTTCTGGGGTAGGGCCATGGGCTGGTACGTAATGGCTATAGTCGATGCTCTGGATTATATACCTGCAGACCATGCAAACAGGGATTCTGTAATTAATATTTTGGGGCGCTTTGCCGAAGCAATCAAAAATTGCCGGGATACGGCCACCGGCGTATGGTGGCAGGTATCTGACCAGGGAGGGCGCGAAGGTAACTACCTTGAATCTTCGGCTTCGTGCATGTTCACCTATGCTTTGGCCAAAGCTGTGCGCATGGGGTATATTGGTGATGAGTACCTTATGACAGCAGTAAAAGGATACCAGGGTATTTTAAATGAGTTTGTGACCGTAAACCAGGACAGCACACTAAACATGAACCAGGTATGCAGGACTGCCGGACTGGGCTATGGCAGGGATGGCAGCTATGACTATTATGTGTATGAGACGGAAATTGTCAGTAATGACGGAAAAGCGACAGCCCCTTTTATCCTTGCATGCCTGGAGATGGAACATACGCTTTTTCCACCCCTCGATTTAAGAATTGACAGCGTCAATGACAAAAGGATCAGTCTCGGCTGGGTGGACCAGTCATCGGGTGAAAACGGGTTTCTTTTATACAGATACAGGGAAGGGGTGCCGGACAGTCTGATAAACCTGCCGCCCGATGTTATTTCATATGCAGACACAGCGGTAAAAAGTCTTACAGCATATTCGTATTTAATAGCAGCCTATAATGACAGCGACACATCAGTATTGTCAAATGAAGTATCGGCGGTTACACCCGGTCCCGGTGGAGCGCCCACATATGCAACCAATCCATGGCCCGCAGACGGACAGCAGAAGGTACCTTTATCCGTTGAATTAAGCTGGGATGAGGGCTCAGGTGCAACATCCCACGATATTTATTTCGGCACCGGCAATCCGCCGCCCTATGTCGCAAGCCAGGATGACAACACCTATGATCCCGGCACGCTTGATTATTTTACTACCTACTACTGGAGAGTGGACGAAGTGAATGAATATGGTGTCACACAGGGCGATATATGGTCTTTCCGGACAGTCTTTGAGCCCCTGCTGGCAGGATACTGGAAGCTCGATGAGCCCCAGGGTATTGATGTTCCTGATAGTTCAGGTTTTAATAATCACGGGACATTCATAAACATCACGGACAGCACACATACAGATGGAAAGATAAACGGAGCACTAAGGTTCAACGGTGTGGACCAGTATGTTAAAATAGACAATGACGATATACTTAATTTTGAAGAGAACAGTTTTACGGTCTGCTTCTGGCTGAAGCAAGACCCGCAGAACGTGGAGGCTCCCAATGAATACCGCTACATAATTAAAGGTTCACATGAGTTTAATGAGGCACTGAATAATTCAGGAAAGAGGTACGAAATATTCTTGAATACTGAAAACAGCGAAGTACGATTTTCTATTGACGATAATATTATAAAAAGCAGGGTTACTGCTGACCAGGGTTATTTTGTGACAGGTGACTGGGTATTTGTTACCGCTGTCAGGGACTCCGAAACAGGGATGCTTAAGTTGTATGCCAATGCTGCACTAAAGTCCGTTGCAGGCGAGACAACAGGAAATATATCGCAGGACGAAGAATTATATTTTGGGTATTGTGAAGATTATGGAAGCTATTTTAAAGGGGCACTCGATGATATAAGATTATACAATTATGCGCTTAACAACGGACAAATAGATTCACTCTACAATCTGGGAGAAGCTACATATATTAATAAGAAAGCTTCACGGAATGATTTGGCGGCAAACATCTTTCCTGATCCTGCTGACCGGTATTTAAAAATCAAACTTGCCAACGGCATATCTGAAAAGATTAAAATATATATATCAGATGTTTCCGGCAGGTTTTGTAAATTGCTCATGGATGGCATATGCTCGCAGGGCGAAATACTGGTTTTTGATGATATTGAAAGCCTTAAGCCCGGCATTTATTTAGTCAGGCTCGTAACAGGGAGCGGTGCCACCACAGAAAGAATATGTATAAACCATTAAAAACCTTGTTATGAAAAAATATTTAATAATAATGGCATTGTTTGTGGCTGCAGGTATCTCATGCAAAAGAGATACCGGCCGGTCAGGTAACCTGCGGGATGTCATAAGCATATCTGTAACAAATACACTGGGTATTCCCCGGGCCGATGCACTCGTAGAAATTGACGTAAAAGACCTGTTAAAGAAGTTACTGCAAAAGTTCTAAGAAGATCCAAACTATCAAGGGGAGTTAAATTAGCTATTGGGTTAGGATCAGTTGTAATTGTAATAATTTTTATAATACTTGGTCTTAGTGGTATTTTGGGTAAATTATTTTACAGGTCATCAGAAAAATCATCGGGTGTAAATAATATTGAGGGAGGTTCGTCTGATCAAATAATAGGTGCTGAA
>CAZOLY010000046.1:0-20017 GCA_964580815.1 uncultured Bacteroidales bacterium | reverse complement strand
AGCAGCAGTTATAGTGATGGCCTTTGATGAAAAAGGGCAGGCTGATACTTTTGAGCGTAAAATTGAAATATGCGGCAGGGCTTATAGAATACTTACACGGGAGGTACACTTCGCACCTGAGAACATAATTTTTGACCCGAATATACTGGCCATAGGCACAGGTATTGAAGAACATAATAATTATGCCGTTGACTTTATCAAAGCAACAAAATGGATAAAAGGGAACCTTCCCTATGCCAAAGTCAGCGGAGGCATTAGTAACCTGTCCTTCTCCTTCAGAGGCAATAATGACGTAAGGGAAGCCATGCATTCTGCATTTCTTTACCATGCAACAAATGCAGGCATGGATATGGGTATAGTAAATCCTTCAATGCTTGAAGTATATGATAACATCCCTGATGACCTGCTGGAGCTTGTTGAAGATGTAATATTTAACCGACGGGAGGATGCAACTGAAAGATTAATTGCCTATGCTGAGACCATTAGAAGTACGGATAAAAAAGAACAAAAGAAGGATGAATGGCGATCCCTGCCTGTTGATGAAAGATTAAGCCATGCTTTAATAAAGGGAATTATCGATCATGTTGAAAATGATGTCCTGGAGGCAAGAAAGAACTATGCCAGGTCGATAAATGTAATTGAGGGGCCGCTTATGAATGGCATGGGCATTGTCGGTGATTTATTCGGTAGAGGTAAAATGTTTTTGCCCCAGGTGGTTAAAAGCGCCAGGGTTATGAAAAAGGCTGTGGCCGCCCTCCTTCCCTATATTGAACAGGAGAATAAAGAAGAAGACAAGGATGCAAAAAGCACTGCTGGCAGAATTCTTTTGGCTACTGTCAAAGGTGATGTTCATGACATAGGTAAAAATATTGTCGGAATAGTGTTATCATGCAATAACTATGAAATCATAGATCTTGGGGTTATGGTGCCCACAGAAAAAATACTGATGGCAGCCAGGGATAAGAATGTTGATATTATAGGGTTAAGCGGACTTATAACACCCTCTCTTGAAGTCATGATAGACATTGCCAGGGAACTCGAAAAACAAGGATTTGATAAACCCCTTTTAATTGGCGGAGCAACAACATCGAAGATACATACGGCAATTAAAATTGAACCTAACTATAAAGCCCCCGTCATTCATGTTAAAGACGCATCAAAAAGCGTGGGTGTTGTCAGCAGCCTGTTGTCCAATCAACTGCGGAGCAATTTTATTAAGGAAACCCGGAATGAATATGAGACTTTGAGACATGACTATTCAGGCATAAAGGAAAAAATAAAATATATATCTCTCGCTGAAGCAAGGAAGAATAAATTAAAGATTAACTGGGAAGAAACAAAAATATATGAACCCGAATTTACTGGCATTAAAACCTTCGAAAACTATCCTATAGAAGATATACGTCCTTACATAAACTGGATGTTTTTCTTTGTTGTATGGGAGATCAGGGGCAAGTTCCCCGAAATCCTGGATGATCCTGGCAAAGGAGAAGAGGCAAGGAAACTTTATAATGATGCCAACAATCTGCTGGACCTGATAGTTAAGGAAAAACTGATTAAAGCCTCCGGTGTGCTGGGATTCTTCCCGGCTAATGCTGCGGGTGACGATATTGAAGTCTATGCCGATGATAAAAGAGATAAAATATTAACAAGGTTCATAAACCTGAGAAACCAGAATCTAAAAGAAAACAATTTGCCGAATTTATGCCTTGCAGATTTTGTGGCTCCCAAAGAAAGCGGGATTAAGGATTATATTGGCGCATTTGCTCTCACTGCCGGACTGGGTATTGAGGGTATCCTTAAAAAATACAAGGACAACCTTGATGACTATAACAGTATTATGATAAAAGCTCTGGCTGACAGGCTTGCTGAAGCCTTCACCGAGCTGGTCCATAAGAAGGTAAGACAGGAGTACTGGGGCTATAATCCGGATGAGAATCTAAGTATTAACGATCTGTTCCTGGAAAAATACCAGGGCATACGTCCGGCTCACGGCTATCCTGCATGTCCGGATCACTCGGAAAAAGATACATTGTTTAAGCTGCTGGATGTTACCAAAAATACCGGTATCAGCCTGACTGAAAACTATTCAATGTATCCTGCCGCCTCGGTAAGCGGACTGATGTTTGCACATCCCCGTTCAAAGTATTTCCTGGCAGGAAAAATATCCAGGGACCAGGCAGAAGATTATGCGCAAAGGAAAAATGTCAGCCTGGAAACAGTAGAGAAATGGCTTGCATCAAACCTGAATTATAAATAGATATAATATCCTTATCTAATGAAACACACATTAACCAATGAAAATTACTGAAATTTTTAAACAGCAAAAGCGAACATTTTCTTTTGAATTTTTTCCTCCCAAAGATGAAATATCTGCATTGGATTTCGGAATAAACATAGGCAAGCTTATAAATCTTGAACCTTCATTTGTGACGGTAACATATGGCGCGGGAGGATCAACACAGGAAAGGACTTTTGCCATTGTTGACTACCTGCATAACAAAATAGGACTAACATGTATGGCGCATTACACCTGTGTCAACGCATCTAAAGTAAAAATAACAAAAGATATAAGCTACCTGAGTGATATTGGCATTGAAAATCTTATGCTCCTGAGAGGGGACCCTCCCCAGGGAATGAAAGGTATCAGGCTTAATCCTGAAGGATTTAACCATGCCAGTGATCTTATTTCTTTTGTTAATAAACTTGGTGATTTTTGTATAGGTGCAGCCACCTACCCCGAAAAACACCTGGAAGCAAAAAGCATTGAAGAAGATATAGAGAACCTTAAGATAAAAATTAATGCGGGTGCAGATTTTCTTGTGACCCAGCTGTTTTTTATTAATGACCTCTATTTTAATTTTATTGAGCTCACTGAAAAACATGGCATAAATTGCAGAATAATTCCCGGCATAATACCGATAACCAACTATAATCAAATAAAGAAATTTGTGCAGTTAACAGGCGCAGTTATCCCGGAAGAAATTATAAGTCAGATAGAGCCTTATCAGGATAATCCGGAAAAAACATACCAGATCGGACTGGATTTCGCCATAAGGCAATGCCGTGATTTGTTGGACAGGGGTGCTCCGGGCATACATTTCTATACGCTGAATAAATCACGTGCGGCAGTGGAGATATTTGAATCAATAACGTATGAAATAAAAAAATCGAGAATTTAAGCCTTTTTGTCAGGTATATGCTTTAAAATCTCTTTCACAAAATCCCAGAACTTTCTTACGCTGTCAATATGCACCTTCTCATCAGGTGAATGAGCCCCCTTTATGGTAGGACCCATGGATATCATATCCAGTCCGGGATTTACGCCTCCTATAATTCCGCACTCCAGACCAGCATGCACAGCCTTAATCTCCGGTACCACTCCAAATTTGTTTTTATATACCTTCGTGCAAAGACGCAGTATTTCAGAATCCATGTCAGGCTTCCAGCCAGGATATTCGCCGTCGAATTCAACCTCGGCACCTGCAAGTTCAAACAAACTCAGTATCCTGTTGGCAAGGTCCTCCTTTGCTGAATCCAGACTGCTTCTTAACAGACATTCAACCTGGACTTTTTTGAACTCAGTTTTTACAACAGCCAGGTTGCTTGATGTTTCAACAAGGTCTTCCATATCACTGCTCATTCGAATCACTCCATTCGGACACGTGTATATGGCGCTTATAATTTTTTTATGTGTATCTTCATCAATAACTACCGTGGGCATTGCGGTTTTTCCGGCCAATACTTTCAAATCAGGCTCAATCGTATGATACTCTACCTTCAACATGCTTTCATAGCCTTTAATAAATTTAAGAAATTCACTTTCCCTGTCCTTTGGTATGAGAATAGTAGCAAATGCCTCCCTTGGTATGGCATTTCTTAAGCTCCCCCCGTTTAAATCACTCATTCTTATATTAAACTTGAAAGTCGCTCTCCACAGCAGCCGGATAAGAATAATATTTGAGTTGCCCCTTCCCAGATGAATATCCAATCCCGAATGGCCTCCTTTTAATCCCTCCACACTGACCTGGTAAGGAATATAGCTGCCATTAACCTTCTCGGCCGTATAATTAAATGTAATATGAGCATTTATTCCGCCGGCACAGCCAATATACAGCTCGCCCTCATCCTCCGAGTCAAGGTTCAACAATATGTCACCTTTCAGCATACCCGGTTTAAGGGCTGAGGCTCCTGTTAAGCCGGTTTCTTCATCAACAGTAAACAAAGCTTCCAAAGGTCCGTGTTTTATATCTATGGATTCCAGTACAGACATAATGACGGCAACGCCTATACCATTATCAGCACCAAGAGTTGTTCCCTCTGCCGTAACCCAATCCCCGTCAACGTAAGCATTGATAGGATCCTTTATAAAATCATGCTCTTTATCAACATTCTTCTGTGGCACCATGTCAAGGTGAGATTGAAAAACAACTGTTTTCTTTCTTTCCATACCTTTGGTCGCCGGCTTCCTTATAATTACGTTCCCCACATCATCTTTTATTGTTTCAAGACCCAGTTTTTTCCCGAAATCATAAATAAAACTTACAGCCTTATGTTCACTTTTTGATGGACGCGGAATCCTGGTCAAATCATAAAAGTTCTTCCAGATTGCCGTTGGTTTCAAATTTGTAACTTGTAATTTCATATGTTTAATTTTTAGAACAGCTAACGTGCAGGTTTTATAAATTAATATTTCAGATATTCATATCTCAAAAATAAAATAAAATTCTTACATCAGTCAAAATTTAAAATCGCTAATTTGTGCATTATATTTAATTATTACAAAATAATTCCTATAAATAACTCCGTATTCTTTGATTAATGAATTTAACATACTTTAGTATATCACTTGAAACAAAAATTGCTATATTGCGTTAGTTGTCCTGTATGCAAGTATAATTGTGAAGGTAAGAGCAATGAAACATCTGATATTAGTATTGTTTTCTGTTTTAAATATTGTCACAGGTTACGCACAGGCAGTCAGGTGGTATTCCATAGTTGAGGCTCTGGAGCTTAATAAGGAGGAACCCCGGAACATAATTATTGACGTTTATACTGACTGGTGCGGATGGTGCAAGGTCATGGAAAAAACTACCTATAATCAGGAAATTATCGCCGAATACCTGAACAAAAAATTCTATGTTGTTAAATTGAATGCAGAACAAAGGGAAGATATCAAAATAGGTGATAAAACGTATAAATATGTTCCATACGGACAAAGAGGATATCATGAACTGGCTGCCTTGCTGCTTGAGGGCAACATGGTTTATCCGTCTGTTGTATTTTTGGATGAGAAGGGGAGAAAAATACATGCACTTCAAGGTTATATCAAAGCAAAGCCCTTTGATGAAATTATAAAATACATTGGAGAAGGTTATTATTTAACAAAAAGCTGGGACGAATTTATTGCCGGTTATAAATCACAAATACCGGAATAATTTATATCGTTGATAATCTTAATCTTTAAATGAGAAGGGGACTTTAATACCGTATTGAAAAACCGGTATTTTCGTACTGTTAATAAGCCTTGTGCCTTCCATAATTCTTATTTCCGCCAAATCAGGCAGCCTTACAGGCATATTATTGCCTGTCATTAATTCCTGGCCCGATATACTTAAATCTTCCAGTTGTACCGTCCTGTCTAAGTCCTCTATTTCTATAATGACGGGGATGCCCTTTGCACTTTTTGAATCAATAAATCCTTCATTGCCGGAAAAGCGGAATAATATCTCTTTTGACACCTGGCGGCTGCCGTCAGGGACATATTGAAAAGTCTTACTGAACCTGTCAATATATTTCTTCCCGGTAAAAAGCGACAAATATTCATTTTCAGTATTATCCAGCTTTTCAACAGCAATGGCCATTGCCTCTCCGTCCGGTATCTGGTCATACTGTCCGGATACCAGCTTAAATCTCCTCTTCCTGATTTTAATTATATAGTTGGCCGCTTCTTCAGCTTTTTCCTCAAGGGTTTTCTTGACGAGCTGTTTTCTTATGACAGGTACTTTAACATAAGCAGAATCTATGAAAGTCCGTTTATAGGTTGTATCATTCCCAAAATAGAAATTGCGTTTAACTGATACATCTCTATACAGTATTTCATTCCTGCCGGATGTATCAATTTCCGAAAAAGCATATTCGACATAAAAGCGGTCGGGGGATAATATAAGATTTTCCCCGGCCAGGTAGGCCAGCATCTGATCCAAAGCCCCGGCATTATTATTACTTACCGAGTAGTAATAATCAGGATCCGCTTCATTATGTATATCTATCTTTATACCTGAAATATCCCATTCAATTTTTTCGCTGTCAGGTACATTCCGGATGCTTAAATACTTGCCGGCATACTCGTGAAAAGGCCCGGGGATGACGGTTGTTCTCGTCGCTTCGACTGTTATGTTAAGAACAGTCCGGGGCAAAGCATAAATAGCATAATTATCCTCAAGATCGTTCAGGCTTTTTATGTGTGTGACACTACCCTTTCTTTGTACGGCACAACCTGTAAAGAACAAAAATAAAATCACATATATATAAATCCTGTTCATTTTACCTTATTATTTTTAAGTTTAAGAAATGCCCTGGAAATATTGTCTATTATATCTGATGCTATTAAAGCATTCTCACCTTTTTCTCCGGCAGCAATATCTCCTGCCAGTCCGTGTAAAAATACCCCTGTTAATGCCGCTTCTTTTGGCGCATAGTATTGAGTCAGCAATGATAAAATTACTCCTGTTAACACGTCACCACTGCCGGCGGTGGCCATCCCGGGATTTCCCGTAGTATTAAAATAACAGTTTCCGTCGGGACAGGCAATAGAGGTATATGCCCCTTTGAGAACTATATATACTTTATATTTTTCGGCATATTCCATCTGTGCCTTGTTCCTTGAGAAGTCATCTTTATAGGGGCCAAAGAGTCTCTGAAATTCCCCGGGATGTGGCGTTAATATGCTGTTTTCAGGTATCAGTCCGGTTAACTCCTTACTCTCCGAGATAATATTTAAAGCATCAGCATCTATGACCAGGGGAACGTTCACTTTTTTTAGCAGTTCTTTCAGGGCCTTCTGTGTATCTTCGTTATGCCCCAGTCCGGGACCGACAGCTATCGCATTGAACCTGCCAGGTTCAGGAAATCCCGTAAAGGCTGTATCTGACTTGTCAATACTGACAATTGCCTCAGGAATAGCAGTCTGGATTATATTATAGCCTGACCGTGGAATATGAGCAGTAATCAATCCGGCGCCTGCCCTGAGGGCTGCCCTGGCACCCAGCACGGCGGCACCCATCATTCCATAACTGCCTGAAATAAGAAGTCCGTGGCCAAAGGTACCCTTATGAGAAAATTTCTTCCTTTCTTTGAGGCTCTCTCTTATCTCACTTTCCGTAACGTAATTATAGGGTGATCCCACATTATTAATAAAACCGGGATGAAGGCCTATAGGAAGAACATGCCAGTTGCCCACATAGGGTTCGTTTTCAGGGAAGAAGAAGGAAAGCTTGGGAAACTGAAAGGTCAGTATGCAGTCTGCCTTTATTATGTTATCTTTTATATTATTACTGTTATCCTCACCAAATAGACCACCCGGAATATCAATTGAGATAATTTTTGCTTCTGAGCCGTTGAGGTAATGTACGAGTGCTGCTGCCAGTCCGTTTAAAGGCCTTGTGAGTCCGGACCCGAATAAACCTTCAATAATTATGTCGGAGTCATTAATTTCAGGAAAGTCTTTTTCAGATCTCAGAACTTTGATTTTAACAATATTCTGTGATTCAAGCCTTTGCCGGTTAATTTCAGAATCAGGCGACAGCTTATCTGCAATGTCTAACAGGTACATGCTGACTTTCCCATACCCTTTTTCAGCCATCAACCGTGCAATTGCCCACGCGTCGCCTCCGTTATTACCCGGACCGGCAAAAATTTTGAAAGATGCTGACGGTTTATAATTCCCTGTAAGCCAGTCAGTACACACCGTGGCAGCACGTTCCATCAAATCCGCAGAAGCGACCGGTTCATTCTTTATCGTATAGCTGTCAGCTTCCCTGATTTGTTCTGAGGTCAGGATTTTCATTTATGGCTATCGTTTTACAAATAAATAGCAAAATAAATGCTTTTTTTATAAAAAAACAGGTATAGTAAAAATAATGGTTAAATATGTTAAGTACTGTTTACAAAATATGGAAGATTAAAAAATCTTTCTATATTTGTCCGGTCAGCAAACTGAATATTAATTAAAACTTAAAAATATGTTCAAAGGGCATCCCAAAGGCTTATATGTTGCTTTTTTCTCAAATATGGGCGAAAGGTTTGGTTTTTATACCATGTTTGCCATTTTCATATTATTCTTACAGGCTAAATATGGTTTTGATTCCGGAATGGCCGGACAAATTTGGGGAGGCTTTCTTGCCGCCGTATATTTTCTTCCCTTAATTGGAGGTATTTTGGCCGATAAAGTATGGGGTTACGGAAGGACCATAGGAATTGGCCTTGTTACAATGTTTACCGGCTATTTCCTCCTTGCCATACCAAGTGCACGGGGAGAGGCATTATGGCTGGTAATTGCGGCCCTCGGAGTAATATCACTGGGCACGGGAATGTTTAAAGGGAACCTGCAGGCACTTGTCGGAAACATGTATGACGATCCTAAATACAGTAAGATCCGTGATGTTGCTTTTAATATTTTTTACATGGGTATTAATATAGGTGCGATGTTTGCTCCCACTACAGCCCGCGCTGTATACAGTCATGTTATGAGAGGGGCCGGACTGGCGTACAATCCTTCTATCCCGGCACTGGCAAACAAATTTATTGAAGGGACGGCAACTAATGAAAATATCAGGGTTCTGCTTGACCTTGCCGGCAGACAGATTAAGGGTATAACTGAAGCCGGGCTCGCCAATTTCAGCACAACATATATAAATACACTTAGCAAGGCATATCATTTCGGATTTGGGGTGGCATGCTTATCATTGATTATATCCATGCTTATCTTCTGGGGATTCAGAAAACATTACAAGCATGTTGATTTAACAGAAAAGCAAAAGGCCGCAAGTGCCGAGCATAAGGATCAGGTAGTCACTCTTACACCGGAACAGACAAGATCAAGACTGGTAGCACTCGGACTTGTATTCGGGGTAGTAATATTTTTCTGGATGGCTTTTCACCAGAACGGATTTACAATGACCATGTTTGCTCGTGACTACACACAGGAAATAGTGCCTGTAAGCGTCTATTTCTGGTTCGACCTGTGGGGCCTACTTGCTATTGCCTTATCAATAGGCGGACTGATATTTCTGGTGCGAAAATCCGGTACTGTCAAAACGAAAATAATAAGCGGGCTGATGTTCCTTGTGTTCGGCTACCTTGCTTATTTGCGCTTCCGGACCTATACAAGCACCAATGAATTTTCTCCCGAGATGTTCCAGCATTTAAATCCTTTTTTCATCGTCATCCTCACTCCTATTATTGTAGGCTTTTTCACATGGTTAAATAAAAAAGGCAGGGAGCCGTCAGCACCAAGGAAAATAGGTATTGGAATGATAATAACGGCTCTGGGATTTCTTGTCCTCGTGATTGGATCGCTGAGTCTGATAGGATACAGCCCGAAAGAGCTTGGCGAAATAAGAATACCCGATGAAAACATGGCAGTCACTCCTTACTGGCTTATAGGTTCTTACTTTACGCTGACTATTGCAGAACTGTTCCTGAGTCCCATGGGGATATCATTTGTATCAAAAGTATCTCCGCCGCAGTATAAGGGTCTTATGCAGGGAGGGTGGCTGGCAGCCACAGCAGTAGGTAGCTACCTTGTGGGTATCATGGGTTATTCATGGAGAAACTTACCGCTGTGGGGCCACTGGCTTGTGCTGGTAACATGCTGCTGTTTGTCAGCAATATTTATATTTTCTATGCTTAAACACCTGGAAAAAGCTACAAGTTAATCATCACTGTTCTTCAAGATCCTTATTTACAAAAGGTAATACTATGACAGTATAGATATAACTTGCCATTTCACAGACAGTATCCTTTATGCCTGCGAGCGACTTCCACCAGTTGTATTTGTTATATTCTTCACTGTCAATTAATATTACTCCCACGTCAGTATCCCTGCCCAGCACTTTTTTATATACCATCCATGTTCTGCGAGTATGGAGGCCAACAGAAACAATGTTTACGTACCTGCCCTTAAAAGGGGATCCCATGTACCACTTCTTAAAATACAATGCACTGGAGTATGTCCTGCTTATATTTGCATTAAGGGCAGTTATTGCAATTACGCTGTCCTTAAATCCGAGAACTTTTAAAATACAGGCAGAATAATCTGAATGGGAGGTAAAGTGAGGTTCAAGCTGCCTGTAATCGCCGGCTTTGTTCATGTCATATAATACATGCTCTGATCGGGCAGGGAATTGAATACTGTCTATGCTTACATAATTGACATACAAATTTCTGTCCCTCCAGTAAGTAAATGCGTCATTATCGTATTCTATGCTTATATTATTGATGTCTTTTATGTTCCTGTCGACAGAAAAATTATAATTTTTTTTATGGCTGCTGACATATGCATTTCCTGTTAAAGAATCATTTACAAATAGCCTGAAGTGCGGGTATTCCCCGGCAGCCTTTTTACCAAAAGCATTAACACCGACAGTAGTGACATGCCTGTCTGACTTAATAACGGCATAGTCTTTTATGCTGAATATTAATTTCCCGAATGAGCTCATATTTACCTCTTCAGGCGCACTGACGCCTGCTACCACGAATATCTGGTATTTGCCCGAATCATATATTCTGATAGCCTCAGCAAGTGCTTCCTCCGGCAGCCAGCCTTCAGCAACCAGTATTTCAGCATTAACGGGATTATTTTTATACAAAAACCGCGGCAGGAAAAATCCGGCTGCCGCAATAAGCAGTATAATGAAAAACAAAAAATACGCTATCCGTCTTATTTTACAAATTATCTTCACATTAAATTATTAAAAACAGTCAAGCCATTAAATGTTCCTGCATTACTATGACTCATGCATTCTCAAAAAGCCGGATTTAATATCCGGTTTCAGCGTTTTCAGTATTAACCTGCGCCGTATTATGGTTTCGTCCCAATATACAGGATATTCATAAAATTATGTACTTAAAATTAAAACTTTAATATTCTAATGAAAGTATAAGTACTATATTTGTTTAGAACTTTAATATTACTAAAAATAATACATTATAATGGTTCAGGGGAAAAAATCATGTGACATAGTAATTCCTGTCTATAACGAATCGGAAAACCTTAACCCGCTGTTGGAGGAGATAACATCAAAACTGGCTGATTTTTTTAATCCTTTAACAGTTATTTTGGTTGATGACGGAAGTATTGATGATACACCTCTTAAAATAAAGAATATTATTAAGGAATATAAAAAAATAAACATAAAATATTACCGGTTTACCAGGAATTACGGGAAGGAAATTGCCGTCAAATGTGGCATCGACCAGTCCGGTTCCGAGTTTTGCAGTATTATGGACGGGGATTTGCAGCATCCTCCTGAATCACTGATAGAAGCACATGCAAAGTTAACCACTACAGATGCCAATATTATATTTATTTCCCCTAAAAAGAGGATGACTCATTTCCACCAGAAACTGGGAGCATTCGGATATAAGAAAATACTAAATACTTTCAGTAAGGACAAAGTATACCTGACGGATTTCACCTTTATGGATAAAAAGACAGTCGATCTTGTCAAGCAATTTAATGAATCGGACTTCTATACAAGGGGCATCTTAAGTATTGTCGGTCTGGTTTCCAAAGAGATATATTACACTGTTCAGGAAAGAAAGTTTGGCAAAACAAAATTTTCATTTGCCAAACTTATAAACCTTGCCATTGACGGAGTAATCTCTGTATCAACAAGGCCCTTGCGTATGGCAATATATGCGGGAGTGTTCGTCTCAATTCTGAGTATTTTGTTTGGCATGTACCTTTTATTTGAAAAACTGGTACGCGGCCAGCCAATACCCGGTTTTGCCACTTTAGGATTCGGTATGTTCTTTCTAGGCGGTATTCAACTGCTTTTTCTTGGATTAATAGGTGAGTATGTCGGAAAGACTTTTATCCAGGCCAAAAAAAGACCTCTCTATACTATAGATTATAAATTAAGTAATTAGGAATTTCTTTATTAATGAAACAACTGGTTATCAATGCCGATGATTTCGGATTATGTGAATCAATTAATAAGGGAATACTGGAGTGCTACTCAAACGGACTGGTAAGTGATTTTTCCTTCCTGATAAATCCCGGGAACTTTGAAAAATCGGTAAAAACATTAAAAGATAAAAAAATAAAGTATTTCGGGATGCATGTCAATCTAACTTTTGGCAGGTCTTTTTCCGGGAATATATCATGCCTGACAGACAATGAAGGAAATTATCTTTCCACAGGCCGGCATTTTAAAAACTACCTGAAAGGAAAGATAAATCCCGATGAGGTGTACACAGAAGTTAAAAAACAACTTGAACTTTTAACTTCCGAAGGATTTGAGATTACGCATCTTGACACCCATCAGAATTTACATATCTTACCTCCTGTATATAAAGCGATAAATAAGTTAAAGAATGAATATAACCCGAAAGTGATAATCAGGTTTCCCGTCGAGCCCCTGTCAATCAACCTTAGATACAAACTTTCCAACCTTAAAAGAATTTTCATTCTGAATACACTGTCGGCCTATTCAAAAATAAAAAATGGAATAGATGTTAAGGTTCAGGCAATAGGTGGCGATTTCTACAATAACATAAACAATAAAAAAGTCCTTCAGAGAGTAGTCAGGAAGATAGGGAAAATAAGAAAAGACATCTTTGAGATGGCTGTCCATCCGGGATACTATTCAGACGAAATCCTTAAATATGACAGTTATGCCCGGCCAAGGGAATGGGAATTAACCGCGTTGTCAGTGCCCAATAATATCTTTGAGGAAAACTCCATCAAAATAGTGAGTTTTAAAGATATCATCGAATCCTTCTAATACCAGTCAATAGAATATTTTTTAATTGTCATCCTGAAACATGTAAGGATATAAATTTGTCTTGCCGAATGCCGGGTATTCAATGGTATCAGGTTTCTGCAGTTCAAGGGAAATTCCATGTATGACCGTATCGTTCAGCTGCCTTACCATGTCATTGCCTGAATATTCCAGGAATATAACGTGTCCGTTTTCAAGAATTATTTTCTTTTCCACACCAAACAGAAAAGGAAATCTCGGTTCATAAACAAGGACACTATCTTCCCTGTAAAGCATGGCTGCCATACTATCTTTTATTACCTGCAGTTTAGGGGATCGCTCCCACTCACCGGGAAATTTAAACAGATTATCAAGTATGATGGGGCACGCCCATGAATCTGAAATTATATATTCAGCCGGACTTTCATTTTTATCGTTAACAAATATCATGGTTCTGTCTTTAAGGTCCGGACAAACAGCCAGAACCTGCTTCCAGAATTTTTTCTGGTAATCCCAGCTTGCCGTATAATCCTTCTGGATAATGCTCCCATAGCCGGCCAGTAAAGCTACATACAATCCAATTAATACTATAAATACCTTTCTCCATAATTCAGAAGAAATAACATAAAAAATAAAGTAAATCACGGCCGATACAGCCAGGGCGCCTCCGAATGTCCCTCCCAGGTGCACACTTGTACCCCTCCCTTTAAGGTCTGTCGGGGGATAATGGGTAATGGCAAAAATATACCCGACGACCAGGATCAATACCCCAACAATAAATGCCTTTAGTACAAAATCAAATTCCTCATTCAGCTTAACTTCACCTTTTAATAGCTTACCTTCACTCTTTAATCCTTTTATCCATTTGTCACTGAACTTTATTCCGGCAGACTTTATATATATGAAAGTAACTGTAAAGATGCCGGCAATTAATACATATGGCAGTGTGGTTCTTAATTTAATTAATGTGTCGGCAGGTGCTTTGATAAATGCCAATATCGCTATTACCGGCCCCTTAATTAATGATAATAAGGTCTTCTTTATCAGGTCAGATAATTCCAGCTCAGAAACAGTTTTTTCACCGAAAGATTTTCTGAAAACAAACAGGGCTATGAAAATAAATCCTATTATTAACCAGTGGTATATAACCCGCAGCCACATTTTTTTGTTCCATTCCCTGTGTGCTAAAAAAGGCACAAAAATAAAAGGCAGAAATGCACTTTCGTAAATCAGCAGGCTCAGGAAAGCTATGATGAATCCTAAAATTTTCCTGTTATTAAGATACAGGATCATTCCTGTTAAAGTAAAAACAACTGAAAACTGCAGATGGTAGATATGGATTAATAATCCCTTCGTGGTATCAGAAGGATATAATAAATATATTATTGCTCCCATGAAGGCAATGAATTCCGGGAATCCCTTTTTTAGTATGATATAGACCAGGTAGGCATTCAAAGTTACCAGCAACATGCCGAATATATAGAGAAAATACATCCCCCCTGCTTTAAAGACAGCAAAGGTTAAAAGATAAGGCAGGATTGTCGCTGCATATCTCCCCTGGTTTCTCTCAAAGTTCATTAATCCTGATTTGATAAAGTCCAGCAGTTCCCGAAAAGTCGAATTGGCGGGTATGCCCGGCATCCAGTAATCATCTTCATAGAAGCCAAATTTCCTGAAATGAAAAAAATATGCCGCAAAGGCAATAATAAGAAGAAAAAGAAACAGGACACCTTTATTATCAATAATCCGTTTTTTGTCAGCTAACTTATTCATTTTTAGCACTTTTTATTAATATATTTTATTTAAAAACCCCGGTAAATATACTTAAAACTATTATATTAATAATATTATAAATATTAAAAAAAACGTTATCCATGTTACATTTAGCAGGTTTTGAGTCTTAATAGCATGCGGACTTAATTAAAGTGCATTTACATTGCAAAAGAAAAAATATTTGCCGAACTTTAATATTAGTAAAAAATTTACGGGATTTAGTCGCAATGTTGCTGCTGTTGGTAAAAATTTCATAAAAAAAAATTTAAATATAATATAACTTACATAAGTTTATTACCGTATAAAAACTATTTGACTCTCATAATTTATTGATTTTAACAAATCTGACAATTAATATTAAATTAAAAATTTAAATAACTATGAAAAAGAATTACTTCATTTTAAACGTTTTAATAATTATAGGAATCAGCCTGTTATCAACAGGTATAGCGTTAGGCCAGGTAACTATAACTAGCACTCCGTCAGATACTGTTGCTACGGTTGGTGTGCAGTACACCTACGATGTTAATGCAACAGGCACGCCTGCTCCTACTTATTCGCTGGATGTAAAACCTTCAGCAGACATGAGTATTAATGTCACTACGGGTTTGATTACATGGACTCCCGTAAATATATACAGGGGGGGAAAAGTTGTGGTCAGGGCTACCAACGGTGGCGGTACAGCCACTCAGACCTTTTACATTTATGTCGAAGGGCCGATTGACTGCGATGCTGATTTCAGCAATACCATATCCTACTGGAAACTTGACGAAACAGGACAGACAACTTATGTTGACTCCTGGGGTTCTCATAATGCAAGCGCCTTTAATCCGGGCACCCCGCCCCATGACTCTGCAGGAATTGTTGGCATGTCAAAAAAGAACCCTTTTTCAAGCACCATGGGAATAACCGTTCCGGATCATGCAGATTTCAGGTGGGCATCTGATGAAAGCTTCTCAGTAGCCTTCTGGTTTAAAAATAGCAGACTTACTTATGGCAATGTAGGTGTAATGATTGGCAAATATGCAGGAGGATCAAGCCAGTGGTGGGTGGGTATTGATAATTCTTCTCAAGACATAACCTTTTGGGTACAAACAGGTTCAGGCTCACATGTTAATGGATGGCTGGGTTCTACTAATGATTTTGACTGGCATCATTATGTGTGTCTTTATGATGCTGTTAATGATAAAATGAGAATATATAGGGATAAGGTCTTAGACCCGGGAGCGGGTTCCAACCAGACATACACTGGCACAAATGATGGATTTTCAGTAAGTGCAAATCTTACAATTGGTTTACTTAACGATGGTGGAACAAATTACCCCATGGACGGAAGAATAGACGAGGTATTAATATTCAACAGTGTCTTGAACCAATCCCAGGTAAATGCACTTTATGACAGGGGATTGGCTGGACAGTCAGCCTGCCTGCCGGGAAACTCTCCACCTGTATTCAGAACCGACGCTATTACCAGCGCACACGAAGACCATCCTTATACATACCAGTTCCTTGCTAATGATATTAATTCAGGCGATGCTTTAACGTATAATTATGTTAAAAAGCCTGACTGGTTAACTTTCAATGGAGGTACAAGAACATTGTCCGGAACACCGGTAAACGATGACGTTGGCAGCGACTCCGTGGTAATTAAAGTGAATGACGGAGATGTGGATGTGTACCAGAGATTTTTACTAAATATAATTAATACCAATGATGCCCCGGTTATTACTTCTACTGAAATAACAACGGTAAATGAAGAGCAGCCTTATTCGTATGATGTTAATGCAAGTGATGTTGATGTCGGTGATCACCAGGTTTTCTCATTGAGACCACCTACACCGGGCTGGCTGTCGGTAAATGCATCGACCGGTTTAATTACCGGTACACCGCCGGTTGACAACACTGCCGATTTTACCGTAACCGTAAGGGTAACAGATGATTCGGCAGCTTATGACGAACAAACATATATACTTGACATTCTTCCGGTAAATGACGCTCCCATAATAACGGGACAGCTGCCACTGGATGTTGATGAAGATAATTCACTGCTTATACAGATAAGCGATATTACCTATACCGATGTTGATAACGGAGCCGGGGACATGACTTTTACTGTTGTTGACGGGACCAATTACAGCGTTGTGGCAAACACCATAACCCCCGACCTTAACTTTTCAGGTGCCCTTGTGGTGGACATTGAGTTAAGTGACCTCGACAGCACGACGAGCGGTCAGATTGATGTTACGGTGAATCCTATAAATGATGCTCCGGTAATACTATCATTCCCTGATGATGAAGCCTGGGTAGATCAGTTATATTCATATTTATTCGAAGCAGAAGATGCTGAAACAGATGAGAATTCCTTAATATATTCGATACCGGATAAACCTGACTGGCTGATCTGGGTGCCGGCTTCCAGAGCTCTTGCCGGGACACCGGATTTCAGTGATATCGGAACAGATACTCTTACAATAATGGTATCCGACGGCTCTGAATCTGCAGACACAACTATTATAATAAGTGTAATGTCTGCCAATAATATACCTTATATAACATCTGTACCGGTGACTGAAGTCAATGAGGATGAACCGTACCTTTACAATATAACATTTGAGGATGATGATGTCGGGGATGTCGTTACACTTACATGTGATGTTTATCCTTCATCATGGCTAACATTTATCCCGGCGCAGAATTTGCTTACAGGGACACCGACAAACGATGAAGTAGGAACCGAACCGTCAGTTGATTATACTGTTAAACTCAGGGTATATGACGGTAAAGAGGATTCCACTCAGACCTTTAAGATCACTGTAATCAATGTTCCCGATGCCCCTGAAATACTGGAACAGACTGTCCAGGTCGTAGCAGATATAGGTATTGCAAAAACCATTCTATTAAGTTATATAAACGTCGTGGATGTGGATAACCTCCCTGAAGATCTTACTTTGACAGTGCTTCCGGGCACAGGCTATTCAATTGCAGGTAATGATATTACTATTAATCCGACACAGGATGTAATAGTCCCGGTTAATATCAGGGTCACCGACCCCGATGATCTTTATGACGAAGGTATACTGAATGTTACAGTGCGTGACAATACAGGTATTAAAGACATTGCCGAGTCCAATAAACTGGTAGAAAAAGTATACCCGATACCGGCCGGTGAATATATCAGGTTTATTGTGAACTCTGCATATGACTATAACCTGGAAATAATTGATATTACCGGCAAGACAGTATTCCAGGAACATTACGCAGGAAGCGACAAGCTTGTTGAAATAAAAACAAGCGATATGGGATCCGGATTGTACATATTTAAGGTCAGTTCAAAATCAGCTTACCAGGTTGGCAGGTTTACAATATCAAATAAATAAAGACTGCCAAATTTAAATAATGAACATGTTAAACCCAGCCGATTACTTAAGCTGGGTTTAATTTTAATTTAAAACTTCTATCATCAAGTTTAATGATATAAAATCTTAAATTATGAAAAAAAATTACTTCTTATCAAAAGTCTTAATAATTTTAGGAATTATCCTGTTATCAGCCGCAACAGGATTCGGACAGGTGACTATTACGAGCACCCCGGCTGATACTGTCGCAACTGTTGGTGTACAGTACACTTACGATGTCAATGCCACAGGAACACCTGCTCCTACCTATTCCCTGGATGTAGCACTGGCAAATATGAATATTAATGCAACAACAGGTTTGATTACATGGACTCCCTCAAATATATATAAGGGGGGAAAAGTTGTTGTCAGGGCTGCCAACGCAGGCGGCAGCGATACACAGACCTTTTACCTTTATGTTGAAGGAGAGCTTGATTGCGATGCCGATTTTGCCAACACCATAGCTTACTGGAAGCTTGACGAAACGGAAGGTCCGGATTACATGGATTTTTTTGGTGTTCATGATGCCTCGGTGTCAGGGAACGCCCCTGATGACAGTGCAGGCCTGGTAGGAAGGTGCCAGAAATTTGTGCCGGCCAGTGGAATTGAGCTGACGGCCCCTGATCACAGCGATTTTAACTGGGACCCAAACCAGAGCTTCTCAATATCATTATGGTTTAAAACAAGTGAAGCTGACTATAGTGTATATTCAGTATTTATCGGGAGAAATCAAAGTCTAACAGGTCCCCACTGGTGGGTTGGTATTAATGATGATAACCAGCTTACATTTTTTGTACGTGATGATAGTAATCCGCCCGGAGCCATGGCTTCTCTGTCAGGTGGAATTTTATATAATCATCCCTTTGTCTGGCATCATGCTGTTGCAGTCCATGATGCTATAAGCAACAATATAAGGATTTACATTGATGGCAGTTCAACTTCCAGTTCGGCAAGTCTGGATGCTAATAACGGACCCGGATTTATATGCACTGCACCTTTAAGCATCGGATTTCTGAAAAAAAGTACTGAAATAGAAGAACAGTACCCATTCAATGGCTCTATTGACGAATTATTAATATTTAATAAAGCGTTAAGCGAGGCCGAAATCAACTTATTGTACAGCAGGGGCAGCTCAGGACATACGGCATGTCTGCCCGGAAACTCACCGCCTGTGTTCAGGACCGACGCTGTTACCAGCGCGCACGAAGATAATCCGTATACTTATCAGTTCCTTGCCGACGATATTAATTCAGGCGACGTTTTAACGTATAATTATGTTAAAAAACCTGACTGGTTGACTTTCAATGGAGGAACAAGAACATTGTCCGGTACACCGCTAAATGACGATGTCGGCAGCGACTCCGTGGTAATAAGGGTGAACGACGGAACAGCGAATGTGTACCAGAGATTTTTACTAAATATAATTAATACCAATGATGCCCCTGCTATTACCTCGACAGCAGTGACGGCAGTGATTGAAGACCATCCTTATTCCTATGATGTTAACGCCTCTGATGTTGATGCAGGCGATCACCAGGTATATTCGGCCCCTGTAAAACCGGTCTGGCTGTCAATTAATAGTACTACCGGTGTACTTTCGGGCACACCGCCAGTTGACGACACTTCATCCTACAGCATAACTGTCAGAGTCACTGACGACTCGGCAGCTTTCGATGAGCAGGCATTTGTCCTTGATATACTGAACGAGAATGACCCGCCGGAGCTGATCGGACAGTCACCTCTTGATGTTGACGAGGATAATTCATTGCTTATTGAAATTGATGATATTGATTACTATGATCCCGATAATAGTCCGGCCCAGATAACTTTTGCTGTCCTTGACGGTGATAATTACGGTTATGC
>CAZOLY010000045.1:523-20070 GCA_964580815.1 uncultured Bacteroidales bacterium | reverse complement strand
CGGGAGTATGAATGTATCCCCTCATGAAACCACAAAATATACTATTCTGGCTTTTGGAGAAAAAAATGCAGATTCACTTATGATTATTCAGGAGGTTTATTACCCCATACTTTCAAGACTCAGGATTTCCCCCAAGACTAAAAAACTGTATGAAGGGGACAGTGTTTATCTTCAGTTATATTACTATGATCAGATGGAGAGGCTTATGCATGATACCATCCTCGATATTCAGTGGTCAGTTATAAACGGGAACGGCTATTTGTGTGATGAGACAGGTATTTCTGCTATTTATGTAGCCCTTGGTGAAGGGACAGACACAGTTTGCGCAGAGTATGGCGATATATTATACAAATCAACCATGAAAATCGAATCTGTTGTTTCGGGCATAAAGAAGCCAACAATGAAAAAGGAACTAAAAGTATTCCCAAACCCGGTTGATAATACTATAAACCTGTGCATCGAAACTGCGCATGCACCATTCCTCAAAGTAAAAATATTTGACCTGAAGGGCGTTTTATATAAAGATAAGAGTTTTTATTTGAAGGAGGGCGCGCAGCAGGATATAAGCCTGAATACCGGAGACCTTGCTGAAGGAACATATATTATTGAAATAGAATATTCCGGCAGTCTTTTCACAGAAAAAATATTTATTAAAAGGGCGAACTGACCGCAGGGAGTCCGTCATTCATTAATCAATCCGCTTCTTTCCAATAAAGGCTCAATTGAAGGCTCCTGTCCCCTGAATCTTTTGTAAAGTTCCATGGGATCTTCACTGCCTCCCCTGGCAAGAATATTTGTTCTGAATGAACCTGCAGTTTCCCTGTCAAATATCCCATTTTTTTTGAATAATGAAAAAGCATCGGCATCAAGAACCTCTGCCCATTTATAGCCGTAGTATCCCGCAGCATAGCCCCCTGAAAATATATGTGCGAAGGCAGTACTGAAAATGCAGCCCTCAACCTCCGGGAAAATATCAACCGTACCCACGGCAGCCTTTTCGAAGTCAGCGACAGGCACTGCCACAGGCTTCGTTATGGTATGCCAGGCCATATCATTCAATCCGAATCCCAGCTGCCTTATAAATGAATAACCGATATTAAAATTTTTGCTTTCAAGGATCTTATTTAACAGGTCATCAGGGATCTTTTCCCCTGTCTCATAATGAACAGCGATTTTATTCAGCCATTCTTTTTCTTCTGCCCAGTTTTCCATGATCTGTGAAGGCAGTTCAACAAAATCACGATATACGTTGGTGCCTGAAAGGCTGCAGTATTGGCATTCACTTAATATACTATGCAATCCGTGGCCCATCTCATGAAGAAATGTATGTACTTCATTGTATGTCAGCAACGACGGGGTGGTCTCAGTGGGTTTTGTAAAATTAAATACCAGCGATACGTGGGGCCTTATATCTTTATTATCTGATCTGTACTGTTCAAGGTAATTGGTCATCCAGGCACCCCCCTGCTTGCTTTCTCTCGGGAAAAAGTCAAGATATAAGACAGCAAGGTGGCGGCCCTCTTCGTCTACTACTTCGTAAGTTTCAACATCAGGATGATATACAGGTATATTATGGTTAGGCTTAATACTGATTCCATATAATTCATTTACAAGTGAGAATATTCCTGCTTTAACGTCTTCAAGCCTGAAATAAGGCTTTAAAACTTCATCATTGACGTCAAACTTGTTTTTTTTGAGTTTTTCCGAATAATAATACCAGTCCCACTTCTGAATCTGAAAATCGGCACCATTGGCTTTAGCAAACTCCTGTACTTCATTATATTCTTTCTTTGCAAATGGCAGCGACGCCTCCAGCAACTCATTCAGGAAACTGTCCACTTTGGCAGGAGTTTTAGCCATCCGTTCTTCCAGCACATATTCGGCATATGTTTCATAACCAAGGAGCTGCGCCAGCCTTAACCTTATTTCAACAATACGTTTTATTATTTGCTGGTTATCATTTTCATTATTATGGAATCCCCGGGAATTATAAGCTCTGAATATTTCTTCCCTTAATTGACGGTTGTCAGCAAATTTCTGGAACGGTAAATAACTGGGTTGTTGTAGCGTAAATACCCACCCTTCCTCATTTTTTGATTTGGCAGTTTGTGCAGCCGCTTCTATTATATACTGAGGCAGACCTGACAAATCTTCTTCACTGGTGACATGCAGTTCGTAGTCATTGGTCTCGGCCAGTACATTATTTGCGAAATCAAGAGTCAGCCGGGAGAGTTCATTTGTTAGTTTCCGGAATTCTTCCTTATCGCTAGAATCCAGGTTTACGCCATTCCTGATAAAGTCTTTATAGGTTTTATCAAGCAGCATTTGCTGTTCCGCAGAAAGTTCATATTTGTCTTTATTCCCGTAAACTTCCTTTACTTTATTAAATAATTCTTCATTCAGCCTGACATCATTTGAGAATTCAGTAAGCATTGGTGATATTATCTGCGCGGCATCCTGGATACCTTTATTCGTGTTGGCATGATTGATATTAAAGAAAATTGATGCCAGCTGATTTAACCATAGGGTACTGTTCTCAAGTGCTTCGACAGTGTTTTCAAATGTCGGTTCCCCGGAATTTTTTATTATAAGGTCAATTTTTGACTTGGCATCATCAATGGCTTTTTCAATAGCAGGCAAGTAATCTTCAGTTTTTATTTGACCAAAAGGCACTGTCCCGAATGGGGTATTAAATTCTGTCATAAGTACATTATCTTTATTTTGTACATAACCATATACATAAGAAAAGCTGATAAACAACATGGATAAAATCAGGAACTTATTTCTTTTCATTTCCCTCGTTTTTAGTGAATATTGGCAATGATAGGCTAATAAATTGATAATTCCAAGGCTGGCGGTGATGTTTAGAAAGATTTAAAGTATATTTGTCACTTTGCATTTTAAGGTCGGTAATCTGCCAATATTTATTGACAGTTGTTAAATACAAGTATTAATACCAAAATGGAGATTTTAAAAATAAATAAGAAGAGATTAATTTATTATTCTGTCCTGAGCGGATTACTTCTTATTCCGCCATGGTATGAGTGGGGTCACGGATTTATAATATTTATTGCCTTCATACCCTTACTTTTTGTTGAGGATTTTATTGACGAAAATAAAAAGGAATACAGGTCGGTAAAGATCTTTTTGTATTCATTTATTTCATTTTTTATCTGGACCCTTGGTACTATGTGGTGGCTGGTTAATGCGACAGTTGTAGGTGCAGTAGTTGCAGTCATTGTTAATGCAACCTTAATGAGTATTGTATTCTGGGCTTTTCATATTGCCAAGAGAAACAGCGGCAGACAACTGGGATATTTTGCATTGATAACTTTCTGGATAACTTTTGAGCATTTCTACCTGAATGCTGAGATATCAAATCCATGGTTAACACTGGGGCATAGTTTCAATTATAATATAAAGCTTATACAATGGTACGATACGACGGGAGTTCTTGGTGGCTCATTATGGGTGTTGACAGTCAACGTATTATTGTTCAATATTATCAGGTCGTATATAAATAATGGAGATTTTAGGAAATTATGGGGTACAATAATTATTGCGGCTATAGTTATTATAACCCCTGTCACGATATCATTAATAAAGTATTATACTTACAGGGAGGTTTCAAATCCAAGGAATATTGTGATCATTCAGCCGAATATTGATCCTTACCAGAAGTTTGTATCCATACCCAGCTTTGAACAGACGGAGATTCAGCTGTTTCTGGCAGGAATGTATACTGATGATAGTACGGATTATATAGTTGCACCTGAAACATCTATAAATAATAGCATCTGGATAGATCAGATTGAATATGTTCCTGATATCAGGATAATAAGAGGATTTATGTCCAGGTACCCGCGCCTGAAATACGTTGTTGGCATACAGTGTTACAGGAGATATGATCCGGGGGATAATCTCCCGTCAACAGCGAGGAAGCTGCAGGATGACGATTCATATTACAGCAGTTATAATGCAGCTATACAGCTTGATTCAACGGATTATATACCTGTTTATTTTAAGTCGCAGCTGGTTACGGGAGTTGAGAAGATGCCATACGCCAAATATTTAAAATTCCTTGAAAAATTGACAGTAAGGCTTGGCGGCACGTTCCGTGGCTGGGGTACACAGGATTACCGCGAAACATTTGTATCCCCGCAGGATTCAATACGCATAGCCCCCGTAATTTGCTGGGAATCGGTTTTTGGTGAGTATGTTACAGATTATATAAAGAATGGAGCGAATTTTATATTTGTTGTAACTAATGATGGCTGGTGGGGAAATACTCCGGGTCACCATCAGCATAATGCATTATCATGTGTGCGTGCTGTTGAAACACGCAGGAGCATAGCACGGTCTGCCAATACCGGCATATCATGTTTTATAAACCAGAGGGGCGATGTTCTCCAGAAACTGGGATGGTGGAAACGCGGTGCTATTAAAGGTACGATTAATGCAAATGATAAATTTACCTTTTATGTGAGGCATGGAGATTATATAGCCCGCACAGCCCGCTTTTTTGCTTTGCTGGTAGTGCTATTTGTAATAGTAAGAATCCTTTCCGGGAAGAAGAAATGAGTTTTTTTCTGTCGGTATCTTTATTTCTCCATCTCCCTGAACTCACCCGCTATTTTTACAAACAAAATAAATACCAGAACGCCTATTAAACAATGTGCTCCCAGTATGTACCAGACATATTCAGAATTATTCCTGCTTTCAAAGTAGCCAAAAAGCTTTGTATACTGGCCGCTTAATAAGGCCCCTATACATGTGGCCAGGAAGTTGGAGCCCATATATAAGCCTGCTTTTTCTTTCGGGGCTATCCATGTTATATATTCCTGGATCCTGGGTGATGATATCATTTCTCCTATTGCAAAGATAAAGATACCCAGTATTACCATGGCAGGGGCAAGATTTATACTGAATCCGATCAGAAGAAAGCCCATCCCGGCAATGAACACTCCAAAGCTGAATGACGGGAGGGCACGCCTTTTTTCGAAAATCCGGGAAACGAAGTATTGTAATATTAAAATTATCCATCCCGTATGTGCAATTGCTTCACCATTTATGCGCCATAGACCTGCTTCCTGGCGGGACAATAAGCGGGCAAAACCCCCGCCAAAAATATCTTTTATGCCTTCATACAGTTGGACCGTATCAATATGTTTATCGACATAGGCCGGACAAATATTGAAAAAGGCCCAGAAGGGAAGCCAGAAGAATAATCCCAGGAGAATAAGAAAAACCGCATATTTAAAATCTGCTAAAGTGGAAAAGATTTCAAGTATTTTTTTGCCGACACTTTCCCTTGCTTCTTCTTTTTCAGGCTCTTTATATAACAGGAGAGTGACAACAAACATAACGGTAATAGCTATGCCGGCCATTAAAAAGGCGTAGTTCCATGAAATGGCACGAAGTTTCCCTGCAACTATGGGTCCGAATGAAGCACCGACATTTACCATTAGATAAAATATGCCAAAGCCCAGGGTTTTATTGGTTGAATCGGTAGTCAGGCGCACTGTACCTGAAATAAGGGGTTTAAATATACCTGCTGCAAATCCAATACTAAGCATTGTCAGCATTATTTCATTATATGAATCGGCAATGAGGAGAAATAAAACAGCCGGTATATAAGCGAGGTAAGATATTATCAGAACCCTTTTAAATCCGAACCGATCGGCAAAAGTGCCACTGAAGACAGGAATAAAGTAAGAAACAAAGAGAAAGAGACCCTGGATAGTACCTGACTGGTCCCTGGAATAGCCGAGTGACTCCATATACATAAGGAATCCCATAAAGATGCCGTAGTAGGCAAACCTTTCAAGTACCTCTATGCTGTTTGCTACCCAGAATATTTCAGGGAATTTTGTTCTGCCTTTCATTTTCCGGATCCCTATTCAATTCCCATTTCTTTAAGTTCTCTGTTTGCCCTGTCGGCGATTTCTTCAAACCTTTTCTGGTACTTTTCCTGCATGGCACATGTATGCAATTTAACCCAATCCTGCGTCCATACCGATGCTTCAGTCATCGCTTGCATGTACTTCGTCATCTTATCCTTATCATAAGGATTTTCCCTGTACTCCTTTATTGCTTCAATATATAAATCGACCCATTCTTCATAGCTGTCAAGAAAATCTTCACAGGTCGATATTAAATCATCACCTGTTTTGCTTTTTTTCAGCGATTTGGCTTCAGTAGAACTTTTTCCGGAAGATTCATCCCTGTCACTTGATTTTCCGCCACCACATGAATAGAAAATTACCAGTGATGCAACAAATAACAGACTTAATAGCTTTTTCATAGTACGTGCATTTTTATTAAACATTATTGATAGGACCAACCATTAAATATGATTGGCAATCCTTCGTGATAAAGATAATAATTATTATTACGCAACCATTAGTTTGTTATTATCATCTTGCAAATAGTATTTCCACTTGTTAAGCAAGATATTTATAAGATTGGCATGGTATTTGGGAATATTACTGTAAGAAAGATATCAGTTCTAAAATTCCTTATTATGGATACAACAAGAATATGTAAACAGAAAAATATAACTATATATCCCAATCCGTTTGATAATTATACAATAATTACAATTCCGGGGGAAGCACAGCAGCCCTATACACTTGAGATAACAGATATTGACGGCATAAAAATTTTCAGGTATTCCAATATTCTGTCCAACAAATTTATTTTAGGCAGAAATAAACTTAAACCCGGCACATATTTTTATAAATTATTTACAGGTAATTATAGATATTTTTATACCGGAAAACTGGTTATTCAAAAATTATAGAAAATTATTATTTCAGCCTTTCACTTCTAACATAAACCCGACATTGTGTATGTTGGTTATTGCAACAGACGGGTCATCTTTAAGAAGCTTTCTCAGCTTGGTTATATAAACATCCATACTGCGGCCCATAAAGTAATCGTCTTTTCCCCATATTGACAGTAGTGCGGTTTCGCGCTTTAAAATGCTGTTCTTATTTATACACAGAAGTTTTAGCACCTCTGCTTCCTTTTTTGTTAGTCGCTTTTCGATGTTTGGCGATTTTAAATAATGGTTATTGTAATCAAAATGAAATGCCCCAAACCTGTATGTTCCGTTTTTATCCTTTGAATTTATCATACTTCAAATATGTTTTTTTATCTCTTAATAGTATTAATTAAACATTAAACTGTTGACTTTGTTCAAATTAACAGGCACAATAAAAAGTTATATTGATTTATTTGAGGATAAGATGACTATTATAAAGCGGAAAGTCGCATATGAGCTGCAAAAGGGGTAATAAAAAAGACTAACGGTTACATATTATTAAAATCATTCATTGTTTTCTCTATGCCGTTGGTTCCAAAGCTGATAATAATGTCATGACATATTGAAATTCTATCTTCCAGCACTTTTTCTTCCTCATCCCTCCATTTCCCCAATACGTAGTCAACCTGACTTCCATAATCATAATCACTGCCAATGCCAAATCTCAGTCTCGCATAGTTTTGATGACCCAGTATCTGGTTAATATTTTGCAATCCGTTATGTCCGCCATCACCGCCCTTGGATTTGATTCTTAGGGTGCCAAGGGGAAGAGCAACATCATCAACAATAACAAGGAGGTTTTCAACAGGCACACCGGCTTTATTCAGCCAGTAATTTACTGCCCGTCCGCTACGATTAACATATGTGGTTGGTTTGAGAAGTACAAAAAGTTTTCCGGCGTATTTGTATTCAGCAATAAATCCATATCTTTTATCTATGAATTTAATATTGGATGCCTTTGCCAGGGTATCTAATATCCTGAAACCTATATTATGTCTGGTATAATAATATTCATCCCCGGCGTTACCAAGGCCAGCAATCAGAAATTTCAATTTTAGTGTTCTTTTTTATGACCACCTTCAGAGTGTTTATCACCGGCCGGAGCTTTTTCAGCATGGGCTGCTCCTTGTTCTGTCTTTTCTTCTTTGGCTTCCTTATCTTCTTTACCTTCTCTGGCTTCCTTATCTTCTCTTGCTTCTTTACCTTCTTTAACTTCTTTGACTTCTTCTGCAGCAGCTTTGGCTGCGGCAGCAGCTGCAGCTTCCTCTTCAGCTTCAATAAAACTCCTGGCAGCAACTCTAGATGATACAACTCCCACTACCATCACTCTTCCGGGAGTTAAAATTTCCAGATTATCATAAGATAAGTCGGATATCTTTATATATTGGCCTATATCGACATCAGTCATATCTATCTCCAGCATATCGGGCATATCTTTTATCAAACCTTTAACTTTAAGGTTTCTTCTTTTTTGCCGAAGCTTTCCGCCATTCTTTAGTCCGATCGAGCTGCCCGTAAGCTCTACAGGTATGTCAACAACTGTGGGCACATCATCAAAGACCTGGATAAAATCCATATGCTGTATCCTGTCGGTTACAGGGTGAAACTGTATATCACGTATTATAGCTTTATACTTATTACCATCCAGATCCAGATTTATTAAATGAACATGGTGTGTATAAACAAGGTCTTTGAAACTATTTTCCGGTGCAGTAAAATGAACATTTCTTTCTCCCCCGTATAATACGCATGGTACATTTCCTTCTTTTCTTAATTTCCTGGTATTATTTTTCCCTGTTTCTTTTCTAATTATCCCCTTAATTTCTAATACTCTCATCGTAACTGAATTTTAATAATTGTAAATATCCGTATCCTTTTTTTGATATTAATGACTTATAAACAGAATGTACAAAAAGTTATTTTAAAAAGGAGTGCAAATATAATAATTATACAATAAAATTTTCACTTATTGATTTATATTTATATACTTTACTAATAACATCAGCGAAAAGATCGGCTATTGAGATTACCTTTATTTTATCACTGTGCCCTCTAAGAGGTATTGAATCAGTTACACATACCTCTGTAATGGCAGATTTATCAATTCTTTCGTAAGCAGGACCTGATAATACCGGGTGCGTAATTACTACACGTATACTCCTTGCACCTTCATTCTTCATAAGATTGGCAGCCAGGCATATAGTCCCTGCCGTATCAATCATATCATCCACTATAACAATATCTTTATCTTTAACATCACCAATTACTCTTATTTCTTCTACAATATTGGCTTTCTTTCTTAACTTATAACATATTACCATTTCGGTCTTAAGGAACCTTGCATAGGCATTGGCTCTTTTGGTACCGCCCATATCAGGAGCTGCAATTATAAGGTTTTCAAGTTCCAGGCTTTTAATGTAAGGGACAAATAAGGTTGATCCATATAAATGATCCACAGGGACATTAAAAAATCCCTGGATCTGATCGGCATGCAGATCCATTGTCATCACCCTGTCAACTCCTGAAGCAGTCAGCAGATCTGCGACAAGTTTTGCTCCTATGGCGCAACGTGGTTTATCTTTACGGTCCTGCCGGGCTAATCCCATATACGGAATTACTGCAACCACCTGGTATGCAGAGGCCCGTTTCGCGGCATCGACCATTAAAAGCAGTTCCATAAGGTTATCACTTGGCGGAAATGTTGATTGTATTATAAATACTATACATCCCCTTACTGATTCTTCAAAATAAGGTTGAAATTCCCCGTCGCTAAATTCCAGGACCGACGTTTTGCCTAGCTCGGTTCCAAAACTTTTTATTATTTTTTCTGCAAGGTAGGTTGTCGCCCTGCCGGCAAAAAACTTAATAGGAGCTTTGATTTTCATGGTTATTGATTGATGGGTATTTTAATAATACTATATCAATGTAAATGTAAAAAATTAACTTTCAAATACTATGTATTGTTAATCAAAATTAATAATTTAAATTTCAACATTGCTGTTGGTACTAACTATAAAATTTAATATTTCTTCCCTTCCTGTTTTTTTAAAAGAAGACGTTATAAATATTTCAGGTAAGGTCTGCCAGCTTTTGAGTAATATTTTTTTATAATTTGCTAATTTCTTTTCCAGCACAAATGTTGATATTTTGTCTGTTTTAGTAAAACAAAGTACAAAAGGTATTTTATTGATGCCAATCCATTTAATAAACTCCAAATCAATAGTCTGTGGTTCATGCCGGCAATCAATCAGTATGAACAGGCAAAAAAGATTCTTCCTGGTTAGTATATAACCGGCAATAAGTGCCATAATTTTTTCTCTGCTTTTCCTGGGGGTCTTCATATATCCATAACCAGGCAAATCGACAAGATACCATTCATTATTTACTAAAAAATGATTTATCAGTTGCGTTTTACCCGGGGTACCGGAAGTTTTTGCCATATTTTTACGGCCGGTTAACATATTAAGTAAGGATGATTTTCCGACATTTGACCTCCCGACAAATGCATATTCGGGATAAGCGGGCTCCGGGCAGGAACCGGGGTCCGGACTGCTTTTAATAAACCTGATTTTTTTAATGATCTTCATGGATAAACGCAAACTTGCTTTTTCCTGTCTTATATCAGTCAATATAAATTTCCAGGATCCTGGTTTCTTTAGCAGGATTAAGATATATGTTCTTTAATTCTGCCGGCACCAATAGCGACTCTCCTTTGCTTACCTTTATTGTCTCATTTTCATAATAGTCAATATTATATTCTCCTTCAAGGCACATATACATTACAAACGAATCTAAACTGAGAAAGTCTTTTTCAATTCTTTCGCTGAAATTTAAAATGTTTACTGTAAAATATTTACATCTTTTTAATTCTGATGGCTCATTTAATTTGCAAGTGTATTCTATTTTATTATTCTCATAATGATAATCAATGGCATCAACAGCTAATCCTGTATGAAGTTCTCTCGGCTTACCTTTGGAATCCAACCGGTCAAAATCATATATTCTGTAAGTTAAATCTGAAGTCTGCTGAATTTCAGCAAGCAGAATACCGGCTCCAAGAGCATGTATCGTGCCGGCAGGCAAGAATATTGCATCGCCGGCATAAATTTTAACAAAGTTAAGAATTTCATCAAGGGTTTTATTTTCAAGATGATGCAAGTAAACGGATTTATCAATGTCTTTATTAAAACCGACTATCAGCTCCGAATTTTCCTCGGCCTGGATGATATACCACATTTCTGTTTTACCATGAGAATTGTGTCTTTTCATGGCTATTTCATCGTTGGGGTGAACCTGTATAGATAATTTCTCCGCAGCATCGATAAATTTTATTAAAATAGGGAACTCATGTCCGTACCTGTCATAAATTTTGTCGCCTACCAAATCACCCATATAAACTTCAATCAGTTCCTGCAAATTATTGCCGGCGAGAAATCCATTTTCAACAACAGAAATATTATCATTCAGCCCTGATATTTCCCAGCTTTCGCCCGCCTTGTCAGAAGCATCTGTTTTACCTAAAAGTTCTCTTAATTTTTTTCCACCCCATATTTTATCTTTATACTGAGGGATAAATTTTAACGGATATAATCGGTTCATAACATTATTTGTACTTTATGGGTGATATGTGTTAACTTATTTTTCATAATTATATTCTAATTGTTTTATTTTAAGAGTTCCAAATATAATTGTATAGTTCTTTCCAGTCCGAAATAAAGAGCGTCTGAAATTAATGCATGTCCGATAGATACTTCAAGAAGTCCGGGAATATTGTCATTGAAATATTTCAGGTTGTCAAGGTTAAGGTCATGACCTGCATTTATTTGCAGTCCGCTCTCATTGGCTATTACTGCTGCTTTAATATAGGGCTTAATAGCTTCTTCCCTGTTTTTTAAGTAGTTGCTTGCATAAGGTTCGGTGTATAACTCTATTCTGTCTGTCCCTGTTTTAGCAGCATCCTCGACACTTTTAGGGGATGCATCAACAAAGAGCGAGGTGCGTATTCCTGCCTGCCGGAAATTAGCAACCACCTCTTTAAGAAATGGCAGGTTTTCAGAAATATCCCATCCCCGGCTCGATGTTAAAGCGTCCGGCGGATCAGGGACCAGGGTTACCTGGTGGGGGTTAACTTCCATAACAAGACCTATAAACCCCGGGGATGGATATCCTTCAATATTGAATTCGGAGGTAATAACAGGTCTGATATCTCTTACATCCTGGTATCGAATATGCCTTTCATCGGGCCTTGGGTGCACAGTTATTCCCTGTGCTCCGAATCTTTCACTATCGATAACAACTTGCAGCACATTTGGAATATTTCCTCCCCTGGCATTCCTTAATGTTGCAATTTTGTTTATATTTACACTTAATCTGGTCATTTCAAGCAACTTTATCAGATGACATTTGTTCAACTATAGGAATTGCAAAATTAATAGTATTTTAAAAACAACAAATGCTTGCAAAGGATTTAATATCAGATGTAATTCCTGCACTGCGCACTTCGGATAGCGGACAGAAGGCATTATACTGGATGGATATTTTCCGTATCTCGCATTTGCCCATTGTTAACAATGAAGATTTTCTGGGCCTGATATCAGATAAAGATATTTATGATTTAAATATGGCGGATGAACCTATTGGTAACCACAGCCTCTCTCTGTTCAGTCCCTATGTTACTCTTGACCAGCACATATTTGAAGTTATTGAAATAACCTCCCGCCTAAATTTATCGGTCGTACCCGTTCTTGATCATAATAATCGTTACCAGGGGCTGATTACTATGAATCACCTTATTCATTATTTTGGTGAATTGTCAGCACTTAAACAGCCGGGAGGTATTATAGTGCTTGAAATAAATGTTAATGATTATTCTTTGACTGAGATTGCTCAGATTATTGAAAGTAATGATGCTAAAATTCTTAGCCTTTATATTAACTCGTTTTCCAATTCAATGAAGATGGAGGTCAACATAAAAATAAACAGAAAAGAGCTTACTTCAATTATTCAGACCTTTAACAGGTATAACTATATAGTTAAGGCTTCATTTATGGATGAGAATGATCTTGACAGCCTCTATGAGAACAGGTATGAACAGTTTATGAAATATCTCAGTATTTAGTACTGAATTTTGTGTAAATTCATCAAAAACAATTATCTCTTCACATGAAAATTACCATATACGGTAAGACTTTTAATCCGGGATTCAGGCCATATATTAAAGAACTTTTTAAAAAACTTCACGAGAAAAGTGTTGAAATTATTGTCTATAAACCGTTTTTAGACTTTATAAGGGATAATGCAGGATTTGATCCCGGGCAGGAGGGTATTTTTAGCGACCATGATGATATCAGGGATGATACAGATTTTATGATCAGTATAGGCGGGGATGGAACATTTCTGGAAACAATACCTTTTATAAGAAATCATAATATTCCTATTATCGGATTAAACTCCGGAAGACTGGGGTTCCTGGCAAATATCTCAAAGGAAGAAATATCATCGGCCCTCCAGGCATTATTTGAAAATGACTATAAAATAGAACAACGGACTTTAATAAAGCTTGATTCAAGTAAAAATATTTTCGGCGAACTTAATTTCGCTTTAAATGAGATAACTATCCAGAAGAAAGAATCATCAATGATTACAATAGATGCATTTCTCAATGATGATTTTCTTAATACCTATTGGACGGACGGACTTATTATTTCAACTCCCACAGGTTCAACAGCTTATTCTTTGAGTGTAGGTGGCCCTATTGTACTTCCCGATTCAAATAATTTTATTATTGCACCGATTGCATCCCATAATCTCACTGTAAGGCCCCTGGTTGTCCCTGATGATGATATCATAATATTAAAAGTGCGTAAAAGCAGAGAAAAATTTTTTATCACTGCAGATAACAGAACCAGCCTGATAGACAGCTCAGTTAAACTAAAACTTTATAAGGCTGATTTTAGACTGAAGATGCTTAAATTGCCAAACAATAATTTTTATAGCACAATAAGGAATAAACTTATGTGGGGTGTGGATAAAAGAAATTAAAGAAACTTCTGCTTTGTCATAAAGGCAAATTTTTATAAATTTAATAGTTACCAATAATTGTGTATTTTTACAGCAGAATAAAACACCGGTAATGAAAAGAATTTTATTCATACTACTGATTACGTTATATATATCCTCATCATTGTATTCGCAAAGGTGGAAACTGAAAAGATATGAAGGGTTATTAGGAATAGGAACAACAAACATTTTTTCGGATTTGGGAGGAAGGGTTGATGCCAGTATGTTCTTTATTGAGGATATAACTTTCAGAGATACGAGACCTTCCCTTTACGCCGGGGCAAGATTTAAAATAAGCCAGAAATATTCCACCAAGTTATCACTGACATACGGATATGGCAAAACAGAGGATTTTGAAGGTTCAAGAAATGAGGGCAGACAGTTTTTAGCAAAGACTCATCTTTTTGAAACCGCTGCGCATTTTGAATATTATATTATTCAGGAAGAGAAGAGGTACCGTTCAGCAGCAATGTTCAACCGTCGTGGTATGTTAAATAATTATTCGACGATGAGCCTTTATATTTTTGGGGGTATCGGATTGACAAAGTACTGGACAAAACTCGAAATGGAGCCCAGATCAACAGACATATATGATGACAGGAATAGATTTATAGCTGTATTTCCTCTTGGCGCAGGTCTTAAATATGTTATAAGTGATAAATGGATAGTCAGTTATGAAATTGCTGGCAGATATACATTCTGTGACTATATTGACGGTTTTAAGCCGGCAGCCTCCAAATACAATGATATATACTGGATATCTACAATAAATTTGAATTACAGAATTAAAACCTCTCGCCACGGACTTCCTCTATTTTTAGACAGGTATCAGGTAAGGAGAAGGAAACCAGGAAGATGATGTTTTTAAAGATTCATATTAAAGGAACTTAACTTTTTTTATGATTTTTTGTGAAAAATTCTGATATTGCGCGCTAAAAACACTTTATTTTCGTTAGATAAGTTAGTCTTTAACAAATATCCGGGTATTAAAACTGGTAAATGAAGAAATTTCTGATTTTTTTTGTAATTGTTAATTCCTTTGTAGTAACAGAAGCACAGAGAAATGACGATATAGGTGTTTTTGCGGGCACTTCATATTACTATGGGGACTTAAATCCTAACAGGTTATTCTATTCACCCGGACTGGCTTTGGGCGGTCTCTTCAGATTTAATATTAACAAAAGGTATGCATTTCGTTTAAACTGCTATTTTACAAGACTGTCAGCTGACCCTAATGATTTTTCTGACAGGGTCTATGACGTTACTGCTTCCTCACCGTTCAATAAATATATATTTGATGCGGCATTTCAAATAGAATTTAATTTTATGCCTTATGTGCCCACAGTCAAAAAGTGGGAGTATACACCTTATGTTAGTGGAGGTGTAGGTTATTTCTCAATTAGCAACTTCCCCGTAACCATACCGTTCGGAGCAGGAATAAAACTTAATGTCACAAAAACAATTTGCGCCGGATTTGAATGGAGTTTTCGAAAAACATTTAACGATGTGATTGATGACACAAGGAATCCGACAAACATCAATTCAATAGTTAATAATAATGATTGGTATTCATTTTTAGGTATTTTTGTGACTTATAAGTTTTTTAATTTTATGTCCGATTGTCCGGCTTATGATGATTAATATCGCGAATAGATGAACCTTAAAGAACAGATAAATCCTGAAAAACTACCCCGGCATATTGCAATTATAATGGACGGTAATGGGAGATGGGCACAAAAAAGAGGTAACAACAGAGTATTTGGGCATCAGAATGGTGTCGCCGCTGTAAGGGATACTGTAGAGGCAGCTGCAGAGCTCGGAATAGGTTATCTAACCCTTTATGCATTCTCCACTGAAAACTGGATGCGCCCCCGTACTGAAATAGATGCACTGATGTCTCTTCTTGTTGCTACAATTAATAAAGAAATGAAGACCTTGCAGGATAATAATGTCCGCTTGCTTGCCATAGGAGATATTAAAAGCCTCCCGACCAACGTTGGTAAGCATCTGAAAAGAGCAATAATGAATACTAAGCATAATACAGGTCTTTCCCTTATTTTAGCATTAAGTTACAGCTCCCGCTGGGAAATAACAAATGCGGTTAAACAGATAGCCATAAAAGTGGAAAAAGGAGAGATAAAATCCGGGGATATAGACAGTAAGTTGTTTGAAAAATATCTTAATACTATGGGATTCCCGGAACCTGAATTATTAATAAGAACAAGCGGTGAGTACAGACTAAGCAACTTCCTTTTATGGCAGATAGCATATTCTGAATTATACTTTTCTGAAACACTTTGGCCCGATTTTAGAAGAGAACACCTGTATGAAGCAATAATAAGCTATCAGAACCGCGAAAGAAGATTTGGCAAAACAAGTTCACAAATTAAAAATGTTAATAGCTGAAAAAGGGATGAAGAATATTTTTACTCTTATAATTTTAATATCCATTAGTTACATTATTTTTTCCCAGGACAGGGATTTTTCAGAATTGCCTGTTGTTGACTATCTTAATCCTAAAGAATTAGAAATAGACTCTATTTCTGTTTCCGGGGTAAAATACCTGCAACCGGAAGTATTAATAAACATATCAGGATTAAAAGTAGGGCAGAAATTAAATATTCCGGGGGATGAAATAACTGCTGCTATCGATAAATTCTGGAAATACGGATTATTTTCAGATGTGAAAATACTGGCAAATAGAATAGAAAAAGGGAAGGTTCATCTTGAAATATATTTAAAAGAACAACCCAGATTATCAAAGTTAAATTTAATTGGGATTAATAAATCAGAAGCCACTGATTTAAAAGAAAAAATAAATCTGAGACCCGGGAGCCAGATGACTGACAATATAATCAATAATACAAGGACAATAATTGAGAAACATTATATAGACAAGGGATTTCTGAATGCAGACATACATATTGTGCAAAAGCTTGACACAAATACTATCAATCAGGTAATCCTGAATATTTTTATTGAAAAGAATAAAAGAGTAAAAATCAATGATATTACTTTCGAAGGTAATAAAGTGTTTTCTGATAAACGGCTTAGAAGGGTTATGAAGAAAACAAAGCAAAGGAATTTGAATATTTTTAAAAGTTCAAAACTTGTAAAATCCTCTTATAAGGAAGACAAGGATAAACTGATGGATTTTTATAACGAAAGGGGATACAGAGATGCTATATTGCTGGGAGACAGAATTGATAAAATCAATGATAAAAGAATAGAACTTACAATTGAACTGGAAGAGGGGCAGAAATATTTTGTCAGAAGTATAACATGGATCGGAAATACTAAATATCCTTCGGAGATATTAAACAGGGTACTCGGTATTAAAAAGGGGGATGTCTATAATAAAAAATTATTTGATGATAGGCTAAGAATTGATGAAGATGCGGTATCATCACTGTATCTCGATGACGGATACCTCTTCTTCTCGGTCACTCCGGTGGAGGTTAGAATTGAAAACGATTCGATAGACATTGAAATGAGAATTTATGAAGGAAAGCAGGCCACCATAAACAAGGTTATCATAACAGGAAATACCAAAACAAATGAACATGTAGTAAGAAGAGAGTTGAGAACCCGGCCTGGTGAACTTTTCAGTAAATCGGATATTATCCGTTCAGTGAGGGAACTCGCTACACTTGGCCATTTTAATCCTGAGAATATAAATCCCAATCCTATTCCCAATCAGGCTGACGGAACGGTGGATCTGGAATATCAGCTCGAAGAGAGGGCCAACGATCAGCTGGAATTATCAGGCGGTTTCGGAGGATATGGGTTCATAGGAACTATAGGCATAAGATTTTCGAATTTTTCAGCCAGAAACCTTTTTAACGGGAAGGCATGGAGACCTGTCCCCACAGGTGACGGACAAACCCTCTCGGTGAGGGCCCAGGTTAGCTCCAAAGCTTTTAAAGCATACAATTTATCATTCATTGAACCCTGGTTCGGAGGTAAAAAACCTAATTCTTTTACCGTTTCATTAACACATACGGTGAGTAAAAGACCAATGTATGAAGAAGGCAGGTATGTAGCCAATGATACAATATTTTTTAAGGTTTATGGAGCAGCTATCGGACTGGGAAGGAGGCTTAAATGGCCTGATGATTATTTTACAGTTTATAATGAGCTGAGTTACCAGAGATATCATCTTAGCAATTATGCAAGCAGCCAGTTTGTTTTTACAAATGGCTTTTCCAATCTGATAAGCCTGAAAACAATAATCTCCCGGAGTTCCCAGGATCAGATGCTTTTCCCGAGAAGAGGTTCTAATTTCAGCCTCGGCCTGCAGTTAACCCCGCCCTATTCATTGTTTAGCAATAAGGATTATTCTGCTATGTCTTTTAGTGAGAAATATAAACTTATAGAGTTTCATAAATGGACATTTAAAAGCGCATGGTACATCGGTATCATAGGTAACCTGATATTGGCTACAAAAGCAGAGTACGGATACCTGGGGCACTACAATAAAGATATTGGCCCTTCACCCTTTGAGAAATTTGAAGTAGGGGGTAACCCCATGTATGCTACAAATTATATTTTTGGCTCTGATATCGTATCGCTCCGCGGATATCCTGATGCGCAACTAACTCCGCAGACAGTTGTGGAAGCAGAGGGGCAGACCAGAAGATTTTATGACGGGAATGTATATGACAAGTATACTCTTGAGTTCCGTTACCCTCTGTCACTTAATCCCAATGCCACGATATACGCACTTGCTTTTCTTGAAGGAGGTAATGCCTGGAAAAGTATTGATGAATTTAACCCTTTTAATATTAAAAGATCAGCAGGAGTGGGTGTAAGAGTATTCTTACCAATGTTCGGACTCCTTGGTATAGACTGGGGATATGGATTTGATCCGCTGGCCGGACAAACAGGGGCCAATGGCAGTGAATTTCATTTTGTGCTGGGACAGCAGTTTTAGGAACGAAAAACCTGTTAAAAATACTTTGGTACCAAATTTGATGTTGTCCGTTTATACTTTAACTATGTTGTTAACTTAAATTATAAATCATGAGAAAATTTATTATTATAATTTCCGTAATAATGCTTTCAATTGGCATTACAGCTGCCCAGAAGTATGCATTTGTCGATACCGAATATATACTCAATAATATTCCTTCATACAAAGCAGCCAAAGATAAGCTGGATGAAATATCTGAAGAATGGCAGAAGGAAATTGAAACAAAATATTCGGAAATAGAGCAGATGTACAATGATTACCAGGGAGAGAAAGTTTTGCTTACTGACGAGATGCGTAAAAAGAGGGAAGATCAGATAATGAATAAAGAAAAAGAAGTAAAAGAATTACAAAAGAACTACTTTGGACAGACAGGGGCACTCTATAAAAAGAGGCAGGAACTTATCCAGCCCATTCAGGATGAAATATACAAGGCTGTAAAGGATATAGCTACTGAAGGTGGCTATGCTGTTATTTTTGATACTTCCAGCGGCCCGACATTGCTCTATACGAATCCAAGATACGATGTGAGCGATGAAGTTCTGGAAAAGTTAGGTTATAAAAATTAATTTCTTACTTTTGTGGCAGTATTTAATTCAATTATTAAAAATGAAAAATATTTATAAAGTCTTCTTTTTGTCTTTTGTTTTGCTTTCAGGATTTTTATTGTCAAACCGGGCCCAGATTAAGTTA
>CAZOLY010000045.1:0-513 GCA_964580815.1 uncultured Bacteroidales bacterium | reverse complement strand
GGAATTATTTGCTGCAATGCCTGAAAGAGATACTGCGCAAAAAAAACTTCAGAACATTGCCCAACAATTTGAAAATACTCTCGAAGAATTGCAGGTTGAATACAATAAGAAGCTGGATGATTATCAGAAGAATGTTGGAACAATGACACCCCTTATTAAGAGGACAAAGGAAAATGAACTTCAGGACCTTATGCAGAGAATACAGGATTTTCAGGTTGAAGCCGAACAGGATTTATCGGAGCAAAGGGCTAATTTATTAAGGCCTATCCAGGAAAAAGCTTTCAAAGCTGTCAGTGAAGTTGCACAAGAACACGGGTTTACTTATATTTTTGATATGGGGGTAGGTACAATTATTTATGCGGCAGAGGATGCTGAAGATATTTTACCGCTGGTAAAGCAAAAACTCGGGCTAAAATAACTTCATAAAGATATTTTTACCGGAAGCCGGCACATTTTTGTGCTGGCTTTTTTAATTTTGTATATGAAAAACAAAATATTCAATGAGCACAGAAT
>CAZOLY010000044.1:5088-20249 GCA_964580815.1 uncultured Bacteroidales bacterium | reverse complement strand
GATCCTGGCAAAGCTATTGAGAATTATCAAAAATCGCTTGAGATAGATAAGGATCTTAACAGGGAAGAGAATGTTGCGGCCACACTGAATAACATTGGTAGTATATATTATAATTTGGGAGAATATGATGATGCAAAGGAATTATATGAACAGTCACTTGATGTTACCAGAAAGATAGGTGACCAGAAACAGATTTCCATAGCACTCAATAATATTGGAAACATTAATTATGACTGGAACAAATACAGAAAAGCCATAGATTTTTATAAACAGTCGATAGAGATTAAGCAGGGTATAGGTTACAAAAGGGGTATAGCAGCTTCCTTACATAATATTGGCAATGCATATAAAGGATTAAAGGAATATAACCAGGCTATAGAATACTACAAACAGAGTAGTGAACTGGCTGATGAGATTAATTATCCCGAAGTTGTTGCAAGGAACAACAGGGCATTCTCAGAAGTTTATTCTTTGCTTAACGATTATAAAAAAGCTTATGAATACCAGAAACTTTTTGCTGATTTAAAGCATACTATACAGGATGAGAAAAACCAGATTTTTGAAGGTATATCAAAAGAAAGAGAAGAAGACAAGGGGGTACTGATAGCTGCTCTGAGGAGACAAATTCAGAAACAGAAACTTTTAGCCGAATATGAGTCTATCAGAAGACAAAAGGAACTGGAAATTAAAAACCTTGAATTATCAAATGAAAAAGAAAAAACAAAACGGCAGCGATTTATCATACTGGCGGGCTTAATGGGATTAATCATACTGATCATTTTTATTGTCCTTATTTATAAGCAGTATGTTCAGAAGAAAAAGGCAAATATTGAACTTGTTGCAAAGAACAAGGTTATTTCTCACCAGAAACAGCAAATCACTGACAGCATCAGATATGCGAGCAGAATACAGAAAGCAGTCCTCCCTCCGGAAGAGTATGTTACAAGGATTGTACCCCAGCATTTTATTTTAAATATACCCAGGGATATTGTCAGCGGTGACTATTATTGGACTACCCAGAGAGAGAATGAGAGCATAATTGCAGTAGCTGATTGTACAGGGCATGGTGTGCCTGGCGCATTTATGAGCATGCTCGGAATTGCATTTCTGAACGAAATAGTAAATAAAACTGCTACGGCAAGATCACACGAGATACTGGGGCAACTCAGGAATAATATAATGAGCTCATTACATCAAACAGGCAGGGAAGATGAAGCCAAGGACGGTATGGATATTGCTTTGATTATTATTAATCTTGAATCAAAGATGCTTCAGTATTCAGGAGCACATAATTCATTATATATAATAAGAGATAAGAAACTTCAGGAGGTAAAAGCGGATAAAATGCCTATTGGAATTTCAGCCAGGTACGATAAACCGTTCAGCAATCATAAGATTCAGCTGCAGAAGAATGATATGTTATATATTTTTTCAGACGGGTTTATGGATCAGTTTGGGGGGGAACACAGGAAAAAATTCGGAGCCCGCCGTTTCAGGGAATTGTTTTTGGAAATTCATCTTAAGCAGCTGGACGAGCAAAAGAATATCCTTGAAAAGACATTTGCCGGCTGGAAAGGCAAATATGACCAGATAGACGATATCATGGTTATGGGAATACGCGTATAGAAACAGCCATTTCATTTTAGCCTGAAAGAATCTATTCTAAAACTCAAGCATGCTATACTTATATTTAATACTTTTTTTATTTAAAAGAATTACAGCATTCTTCTTTGTGTCATAGAATCCGAGTACATAGGGGACTGGGTCCCGGCGCCGGCGTGACTGAATAATATGTTTGCTTGCATGTCCGTATTCGTCAATTTCCAGTTGAATAAGATAAGATTTTGTGGATGTATGGAATGTTCGCAGTCTCTTGTTCTCTGCCGTACCATAATTTCTGGCATTATCATTATAAAGGATTTCAATCCTGTTCTCATCAAGGGGGGCAAAAAGTGCATAGGAACAATAGTTATATTCATTAGGATCATTGTAAGTTTGCTTCTTATAAATGGTCTGCCTCCATGCCAGGGTCCCGTTTTGTCTGAAACAAAACAAAAGGATTTCATTAAAATTATCATAGTTTTGGTCTATCTGCTGTTCGACACCCAGAATAAAATTGTCGTTTTTTCTAACTTCAAGGTAGTTGGCTTTGTGGCTTACAAGTATTTGTTTTGATTCACCATCCGGCATAAGAACATTTCCGCCTGTTCCAGGATCAAGATGCACAAAATTTTGTCCGGTGATCTGATTGATATTATTGTTTATGGTAAAGCACATAACTCCTGACACCCCATACCTGGCCCTTTCAGAATATAAACCTGCACAGAAAAGATTATTGTCATTGCCGGTTTCCATTAATAACTCCCTTACAAATTTGCCGGTAAGTTTTATATAATACTTGTTTATATTATTTCCTTTATTGGTATATGAGATAATAACGAACTGATTTCTCTGGTCGAGCTCGAAGTTGAACAGGCCTACCTGGTATGTTTGTCCAAGCAAATATACATTGCCGCTGTCATCTATATGAAATTTTCTTTCAAATGGCAACCTGTGATCAAAGAACAGCGTTTTTCTTATATGCCAATCGGTTGCCAGATCCTTATCAAGGACAAATATTTCCTGAATTATTGATCTTCTCCAGAATGCCAGAATCTGGCCACAGATCATAAGTTTTTGTTCCCTTTTTGAAAGCATAAAATGAAAATCAGCCCAGTTACCCGAGAAATTTGGGAACTCAGCAAAAACATGCCTGTCACCATTTTGCTCCAATGTACTTTTATTTACAGTTTCTACATACAGGACCTTCTTTTTAAAATACTGTGTTGATGTAAATAAATATAACTCTCCGTGAAACAGAACGGCACATTCAAGTTCAAATGTAGTTAGCCCCTGGAATAATTTGGGATACACTGCTTTTGTAAGGTTAAGATCATTATCGTAATGCTCGAGTGCATATCTGAACTCTTTCCTCAGAACGTAAAAGCCTGTTTCATCACAACCGATAATTTTTTCAAATTCCGAAGAGCGGCTGGCAATATGCCTGTCTCCGTTTTTAATGCGTACTTCGCTTGTATCAATCTGGCTGAATATATTGCAGACATAAGACTGAAAGCTTAAAAAAATGAGTACATATGCTGCCAAAAATTTAAATCTGCTCATATATCCCTTATAGTTTAAATTGCCGTAAATATATGTTCAAAGATAATTTATAGTTATTACTCTTTGCAGAGAATTTTTGCAAAGTTTATAATAACATCAATTATTTAAATCTTTTTATAAAGGTAATGCAACCCTGTTATAACTTTATTGTCATTATAAAGAGAATTACGAAGAATATGTAGTAATTTAAAGCAATCTCTTACGATAATTTGCTTGAAAATTGGCGGCAGCTTATATTAACATACACGAGGAAATAATTGAGTTATGTAAGGCAGGTGACTCAAAATCTCAATATCAGCTATACAAATTATATGCTAAGGCAATGTACAATATATGCTATAGAATGATGAACAGTAAAGAGGAAGCTGAAGATATGTTGCAGGAATCGTTCGCCGAGGCATTTATGAAACTGGATACATTCAGGTATGAGTCGGCCTTTGGCGTATGGTTAAAACGAATCGTAATAAATAAATGTATTAATTCATTAAAACGTAAAAAGGCTGAACTGATATTAACTGACAATTTACCTGATATGAATGACACAAATAGCGGAGAAGATAATCTTGATACACGCACTCTGAAAGTAAGAGATGTGCAAAAAGCGATGGAAATGTTGCCGCAGGGGTATCGAGTGATCTTCTCCCTTTATTTACTTGAGGGATACGATCATTCAGAGATAGCCCAAATTATGGGTGTTTCAGAATCGACTTCAAAATCTCAATATTCAAGAGCCAGGCAAAAAATTAAGGAATTACTAATAAAATCAGGATCATGAAAGATAAACTTGAAAAATTTATTCTAAATAACCGGGAGGTATTTGATTTCAGGGAGCCTGATCCAGGACTGTGGAATAAAATTAAGTCCGGTATCAGACCCCGGAAAACAATCAGGTTTAAATTTATTTTAGGCAGAGCTGCTGCTGTATTGCTAATCTTTGTGATATCCTACATGATTAATAAGTTCATTTATGAAGGTTTTCCAAAGATTTCATTCTCCAGGAGTAAAGAGATTGAAATTCCTGAACTTAGAGAGGCTGAAAATTACTATACAGGTGTGCTTAACGAAAAGCTAAACGAAATAAAACCGATACTGGCCGCCTGTCCCGCTTTGGAAGAAGAGCTAAATTATGATCTGAATCAACTTGACAGCATTTATGGTGAGCTTAAAAATGATTTGAAAGATAATATTGCAAATCAGGAAGTTATTGATGCGATGATTCAAAACTACAGATTAAGAATTTCAATTTTAGAAGAAATATCATCAGAGATAAAACCTGATAAAGATGAGAGTGATAAAAAATACAATTGTTATGAATTATAGAAAAACTATTTTTATTTTGTTGCTTGCCCTGTATATTACATCGGCATTGACAGCCCAGGTCTATACCAGGAAGGTGTCAAAGTCCTATAGAGTAAATAGTTCAACAACTATTGATATTTTTAACAAATACGGTAAGGTGCATGTTGTAACCTGGGATAACGACTCAGTAAAATTTAAAGTCAATCTTGCCATAAAAGCTAACAGTGAGCCACGGCTTGCAAAGTTAAAACAAAGTATAAGTTTTGACTTTACCGGTACCGATTATTATGTTATAGCCAAAACAATGCTGGGCAAGAAGTCGGGAGGTGTATTTACTGACCTGATGGATATAGCGGGGACAATAATATCTTCTGAAAACCAGGTTACCATAGATTACCTTGTATATGTACCCAGGTACGCAAGTATCAAAATTGAGAATAAATTCGGGGATATTTATACCGATGATCTTGACGGGAGTGTTAACATAAATCTTTCCAATGGTGACTTAAAAGCAAACAACTTGAATGGAAATGCAGTAATTAGTTTAAGTTCAGGTGACGGCGTGATTAATTATATGCGTGACGGCAAAATAACGGTTTCATACTCCGATCTTACCGTAAAAACTGCTAACAAGCTTCATATTGACAGCAGATCATCAAAGATATATATTGATGAAGCCGACTACCTTAAGTTAATATCCAGGAGAGACAGGTTATATTTCCAGATAATAAATGATTTGTACGGAGATAGCTATTTCTCTGATTTTACAGTACACAAGCTAAACAATGAATTGAATTATAATTTTAAATATGGTAATTTGTCAATCGGACTTATTAACAGGGGATTTTCTTTTATTAATATTAATTCGGAATATACTGATCTCGATCTTGTTTTTGAAAAAGGTTCGGCATATGTTATTGATATTTTACATCATCAGGATGTACTTTTAAACTTACCTGCTCAATTGGCAAAAACCGAACTTAAGGTCATTGATGAGGATCAGAAATTGCTGTCAACATACGGGACAATAGGGTACGGGAATCCTATTTCCAAAGTTAAGATTAATGTCCCCAAGAAATGTATTGTTAATATTGTGCATAAGTAACATTAAATAATTTGCAACTACAAATACTTTTTTTTGTCTTTAAATATAAAAATATGAAAACATGAAAATTTTCAGACACTTAATAGTTTCTCTTACAGTGTTATTAGCTATGATAAATAACTCTTGTGAGAGATATAATTGTATAGAGGGGAATAATATTTTCGCCTCGGAAGAAAGAATAACCGGAAATTTTTCGGGTATTGAACTTGATGGTTATTTTGATGTTTATGTGAATTATGATACGGTAACCAGTGTTTATGTCGAAGGTGATGAAAATCTGTTAGACTTTATCACTACGTATACTAAAGGAAATATTCTGGAGATCGGTACAAGCAGCCGGCGATGCCTTGAGTCCGGTTACCCTGTTGTGATAACAGTGAATACTCCGGCACTTGATTACCTGAATCTTGATGGATCGGGATTTATCAACTGCAGTTATTTTAATACTTCCTCGCTTGATATAGAGCTTAATGGTTCAGGTGACATATATGTTGACGTTGACTGTGACGAGCTTAAGGCCGATATTGGCGGCTCAGGGGAAATAAGACTAACCGGTTCCTGCATTAACTCTTATATGAGAATTGATGGTTCAGGAAGAATCAGGGCATTTGATTTTGAATCTGATGAATGTTACGTGGATATTTATGGTTCAGGTGATGTGTATGTTTTTGTATGGGATTTGCTTGATGCTTATATTGAAGGCAGCGGGATAGTTTACTATGAAGGCAATCCGGTTGTCAGGGAACGTATTGAGGGTTCAGGTGATGTCAGAAGGAGGTAAATAGTATTAAAACGAAAAACAAAAAACCATATGAAGTATTTTACCATACTCGGAATTATTTTATTATGTCCATATATATGCTCACAGAATTATACGAGGAGTGCCGGACTTAGAGGTGGGAGTGCCACAGGATTAACTTACCGGCAATATATTGACAATGAGAGCGCTTTTGAGGCAATTATTAATTATACAAAAGGCGGATTACGTCTTACCGCTTTGAAACAATATTACAGGCCTGCATTTTATGAGATCTCTGACAATTTAAATTTTATTTATGGCTATGGAGCGCATGTCGGACTGTACTATACAAACAAATATAAAATTTTAAATAAATCATATAAACTTTATGAATGGCGCTATTCACCGGTTTTCGGACTGGATGGTTATCTGGGCCTTGAGTATGAATTCAGGGAATTCCCTTTTGTTATAGGTATTGACATAAAACCTTTTTTTGAGTTTTCAACAAGCCGTTTCTTTTATATTTTTCTGGATGATACGGCCCTGACTCTTAAATTTAGATTTTAACTGAATAATAAAAAATATGTAAAATGAAAAGAATAGTATTATTATTGGCAATATTCTTTTTGAGTATCAATATGTTTTCACAAATTGTGGAGGATGAGGGTACCAAGAAAAAGAAAGATGATGAAATAAAAACATTAATAGGCGGAAGTAATGACATAGGAGGATACGGAGGACTATCAGTACTGTATTCACAGGTAGATGCAAAAGATGCAATCGTATTTGGTGCCAGGGGGGGACTGATAATGGGACATATGTTCGCCATGGGTATTGGGGGAGCAGGTTTTGTGAATGATTCCCATTATGATTATGCATTGGATAAAAATGTCAGTCTTACAGGAGGTTATGGAGGTATGTTCTTTGAACCTATAATTCTTCCTAAGTTTCCAGTTCATCTTTCTGTGCCGGTATTAGTCGGTATTGGCGGTGTGGCATATACAAGTGTGGAAAGGAGGGTAATGGATGATCAATATTTTGTTGAAGATTCAGAGACTTTTCTTATTGTGGAGCCAGGCGTGGAACTGGAAATGAACGTAACACAATTTTTCAGGTTTGCAATGGGAGGCTATTACAGATATACTTCCGAGATTGATTTATTGAATACTGAAAAGGATGTCCTTAACGGATTCTCTTTTGGGGTTAATTTTAAATTCGGCAAGTTTTAGCCTGTATTCAGCAATGGTGCAAAAGGTTACTTCAGTGCATCCGATAAGAAGGTAGCAACAATGATACTGCATAAAATGCTAAAAAGGGAGTAGAATAATTGTTGAATATTTATCTTCCTGCAGGAGTCCTGAAATTTTCTTCGCCTTTCTGAAGCCAATTAATAAAATCAGGCACACTCGGGTTGTAAGTGTAAAGTCTTTGAGTAAGCATATTTCCTTTATGATCAACAATTGCATAAAGAGGCAGGGCATTTGATTTAAATTTTGACACCTGGAAATCCGCATTTTTCTTGCCTATTGTGTTTTTTACTTTTCTATCATAGGAAGAAGTAATCCATTCATTCTCAGGTAGTTTAGTTTTATCATCAACGTAGAGCGCTACTATGACAAAATCATTTTTTAAAATATTAAGCACCTTTGGATCTGACCATACTTTGTTATACATTTTTTTACAATTAGTGCATGAATGTCCGGCAAAATCAATAAAAAGAGGTTTGTTTTGCTGCCTGGCGCATGACAATGCTTCATCGTAGTCAAAATATCCGTTTAATTCATGAGGCAGGTGCAAAAAGTCAGAATACCTGGGGGTGCTGCATAACGGATTCCCGGCTTCCGGTTCCCGAATATATAATGATCCGGGAGTTGATAATTCCCGTTCTGTCAGAAGAGATTTCCGGGTTTCCATGGGAGGGAGGAGAACGGAAATTCCTTCCAGCCCGGCTCCGAATAGTCCCGGTATCATGTACACAACGAAAGAAAAAGTTATTACCGAAAGAAAAAGGCGGGGCACATTTATGCTTTTAATGTCGCTATCGTGAGGAAACCTGATTTTTCCCAGGAAATAAAATCCCAGGAGCGTAAATATAACTATCCAGACAGCAATAAATAAATCCCTGCTTAATAATTTAAGATGATAAGTCTGCTCAATCCTGCTTATGAAATAGAGAGAAAATGCAAGCATAATAAATGCGAGGAAGACCTTAACAGAATTTAACCATCCACCTGATTTGGGCATATTTTTGAGCCAGGAGGGGAATATTGCAAGTAATGTAAATGGAATAGCAAATATCAGTGAAAAGCCAAACATACCAACAACCGGTTCCAGTACCTCACCCTGTGATGCTTTTATTAATAATGATGCAACAATGGGGCCTGTACAGGAAAATGATAATAAGGCCATCGCAAGAGCCATAAAAAATGCACCTATATAACCCCCTTTATCTGCCTGCCTGTCAATTTTGCCGGTTAGTCTGCCGGGCAAGACAATTTCAAAGGCTCCAAAAAAAGATGCAGACAGAACAACAAATATTAAGAAAAAGATAACATTAGGGATCCAGTGAGTATTTATTGAGTTTACTGCATTGGGATTTTTTAATAGGGCAACGATTATTCCGATAACCGTATAAATAAAGATAATTGAGATTCCAAATACAAATGCTTCTGAAATTGATTTTAGCCTTGATTTTTTTCCCCTCATAAAAAAGGAAACAATTAAAGGGATCATAGGGTAAACACAAGGTGTAAGCAATGCCCCCAATCCAGCAATTATAGAGATTAAAAGGATCCCGAAAAGAGAATTATTCATCCATCCAGTCCTGGTACCCTTAACCGGCAACTCGAATTCAACTTCGCCGGGAGGCAGGCACCTCTGATCATCACATGACATAAATTCAACGTAGCCAGTTACAATAAAATCTTCTTTTGATGTCTTTTCTATTTGTTGCTTAAACGTTGCTTTATGGCTGTATAATTCCAGGTCTATTCCAAAAATTGAATCGAACTTTATTTCAGGTTTTATTGATGAAACCGGATTGCCTTTTATTCTATATCCGTAAGTGTCTTTAAATATTATGGATGTTGCTATCGGACCGTTTTCAGGAATGTTTAAACCGTATAAATGCCAGCCCTCATCAATTGTTGCTTCAAATACCAGGTTAGCATTCCTCTTATTTATTTCTTCTGATCTGAATGTCCATTTTACTGGATTTAAAACCTGTGAGATAGCTTTTGTATTAAGCAGAGCAGTTACTCCGATTAATAATATGATATATTTTTTCACTTGCTTGTAAATTAATAGTACAGGGCAATTATTATATCAATGAACAAGTATCTGTTAAATATGTTTGTATTGTTATTATAATATTATTTCCTCACCAAATGCGTCAAAGATATGATATTCAAGAAAATTAAATGAGGAAACAGGGATAATTCTGAACTTACAGTTGAACTGAAACCGCCATCTCAAGTGAATTGGCCATATTCCCTTGTTAAGGTATGCAGCAATATAGGGATGCACTTTTAATAAAAGCTTCTTATGTTTACTGGTTTGCAATAAGAAAGCTATTTGATTTTTTATGTTATCGACAAAGAGTATGCTGGGAGAAATTTCACCTGTCCCTTTGCATGCGGGACATATTTCGGTAGTACTTATATTCATTTCAGGCCTTACTCTCTGTCTCGTTATCTGCATCAATCCGAATTTACTGAGGGGGAGTATTGTATGTTTTGCTCGGTCAGCAGTCATTGCATCTTTCATCTTCTCATTAACCATCTGCTTATGTTTGCTTGATTGCATATCGATAAAATCTATAACAATTATACCTCCCATATCCCTGAGTTTAAGTTGACGGGCTATTTCATCAGCTGCAGCCAGGTTAACCTCAAGTGCATTTGTTTCCTGATCACCGGCAGATTTAGCACGGTTCCCGCTATTAACATCGATTACATGCAATGCTTCAGTATGTTCAATAATTATATAAGCACCGTTTTTGAATGAGACAGTCTTACCAAAGGAGGATTTTATCTGCTTGTCAATCCCGAAATGTTCAAATATGGGAATATTACCTTTATACAGTTTAACTATTTTTTCTTTTTCGGGCGCAATAGTACTGATATAGTCTGTAATTTCCGTGAATATTGTCTCATTATCCACATGTATATTATTAAACGTAACATTAAGTATATCCCGTAAAATAGCTGACGTTCTCTTAAGTTCACTTATCAGCATGTGAGGCGGTTTTATGGATTTAAGATATTCAAAAGAAGACTCCCACTTTTTTACCAGATTTCTTAGCTCATTATCGAGATCTTTGACTTTTCTTCCTTCGGCCACTGTTCTTATTATGACACCATAATTGCTCGGTTTGATGCTTTGCAATAATGTTTTCAGCCTGTTTCTTTCTTCAAGGGAGGATATTTTTTGAGAAACCGAGACTTTATCGTTAAATGGCATAATTACAAGATTTCTGCCTGCAAGTGAAATCTCTGAAGTTAATCTTGGGCCCTTGGTTGAAATAGGTTCTTTTGCTATCTGGGTTATTACTACCTGTCCGACTGATAATACTTTTGTTATCCTGCCATTTTTATCAATATCTCTGTCACGCCTAAATTTCTCCATGGGAGGAAGTTTTCCCTTTCGCTTATAAGCCAGATTTAAATAGTTATGAAGTGATTTGAATTGTGGTCCCAGGTCGTGATAATGAAGAAATGCATCCCTTTCATAGCCTATGTCAACAAATGCAGCATTCAGTCCGGGCATTAGTTTTTTAATCTTACCTAAATAGATATCACCAACTGAAAATCGAATATTGCTTTTCTCTTTATTTAGCTCAATAAGTTTTTTATCTTCAAGCAGGGCAATATTTATGTCAGAGGAAGTAACATTAATGATAAGCTCTTTATTCACTACTCCGTCTAATTAGAATTTAATGTCGGCAAAAGAGTATACTAATAAATACAATAAACCTAAAGCATTCTAAAAGAACTTTAGGTTTATTCAAGCAAGCTAAACTATTAATTATAGAATAATTATTTCTTTTTCTTATGCCTGTTCTTTCTTAAACGTTTTTTTCGTTTATGCGTGGACATTTTATGCCTCTTACGCTTCTTTCCGCTCGGCATTTTAACTTGTATTGTTGAGAATTATTTTACTTTAGATTTTACTTTATTAACAAAAGATTTAGCTGGCTTAAATGCAGGAATAAAGTGTTCAGGGATAATAATTGTAGTGTTCTTTGAAATATTCCTTGCAGTTTTTTTAGCTCTTTTCTTAACTATAAAACTACCAAATCCTCTTAAGTAAACATTTTTATTACTTACTAAAGAGTTTTTAACTGCTTCCATTAAAGCTTCGACTGTTTTTTGAACAGTAATTTTTTCTATTCCAGTGTTTTTTGAGATTTCGTTTACAATATCTGCTTTCGTCATTTTTAAAAATCTTTAATTATCAATAATTTACATTAGTTTACAATTCTGAGTTGCAAATATATATACTTTCTCCGATAAATAAAATACAAATACATTAATTTTAATATTATTTGTAAATTTCTTACAATATTAGCGTTAAAAGAGTTTCATGTAGTCTCCCTCATACTGCCACTTGCTCTTTTTATTGATTTTTCATGGTGCCTGATATACCTGGATTATTGATAAATATAAAGTTTAAAATATTAACAAATATTTATATAAATTTATTTTTTTGTATTTTTACATCTAATTTAAATCTGAATTTAATATGTCTGTAAACAAAGCTATTTTAGTAGGATTCGTTGGTGCTGATCCTGAAGTACGGTATTTAGATAGTGGTACTCCGGTTTGTAATTTTCGTCTGGCAACAAGTGAAATTTACAAAAATAAAAATGGAGAGAGAGTGACAAATACTGAATGGCATAATATTGTATTATGGAGGGGTTTGGCCGAACTGGCTGAGAAATATGTTAAGAAAGGAACTCAGCTTTATGTTGAAGGCAGAATTAAAACCCGCTCATGGGATGATAAAGACGGCAACAAAAGATACACTACTGAAATTATAGCTGATAATATGCAAATGCTGGGCAAAAGAACTGATGAACCTCCCGAATCTCTGAAACAAGAGAAAACAAGTTCTTTAGAGGATAAAGAGGATAATGTTCCTGAAACTGAAGAATCAGATGATCTCCCGTTCTAAGGCATACTTTCTTTAAATATACACCTGTCTATTTTGGAAACAGAACCTTATTATCGGGCATTATCTGCTAGTTTTGGAATTACCTTAAAACAATTTTCCTTTGAGGTATTCATTGCCCTTGTTGTTGTCATTTTTTTGCTTATGTCATCGGCTCTGGTATCGGGCTCAGAGGTTGCATATTTTTCTCTGTCACCGTCTGAGTTGAATAAACTGAAAAGATCAAAATTTAAAATTGACCAGGCCGTCATCAGGCTTTTAGGAATACCCGACAGATTACTCGCCACAATCCTGGTGGCCAATACATTTATAAATATTGGCATAGTAATAATCTCAACTTATATTACTTCAAAATTATTCGAGTTTTCAGGATCAACGGCTGTCGGATTTATAATGCAGGTTGTAATAATAACTTTTTTATTGTTGTTTTTCGGGGAAATATTACCTAAAGTATACGCAAGCCGGTATGCTGTTAAATTTTCCAAACTCATGGCAAAGCCTTTGGATATATCCGAAAGAATATTCAGACCCATCAATTCCTTTTTAATTTATTCGACATCAATTGTAAACAGAAGGTTTATGCAGAAAAGAAAAAACATATCTATTGCTGAGCTGTCTGATGCTTTGGAACTAACCCAGCACGATATATCAGAGGATAAAAGAATACTGAAAGGTATAGTAAAATTTGGCAATATATATGTAAAAGAAATTATGAAATCAAGGGTAGATGCTATTGGTGTTGATATATCCATGAAATTCAAAAATTTAATGTCAGTAATTAATAATTCAGGGTATTCCAGGATACCTGTATATGAAGGTACTTTTGATAATATAAAAGGAATATTATATATTAAAGATCTTCTACCTCATATTCATAAATCAGGATTCTTTAAGTGGCAATCTTTAATAAGACCACCCTACTATATTCCTGAAAGCAAAAAAATAAATGATTTATTAAAAGAGTTTCAGGTTAATAAAATCCATATGGCCATAGTGATTGATGAATACGGGGGTTCCTCGGGTATCGTTACCCTTGAAGATATTCTTGAAGAAATTGTGGGGGAAATTACTGATGAATATGATGATGAAGAGAGTATTTATACAAAAATTGATGATAACCAGTACATTGTTGAAGGCAAAATACTTCTGAATGATTTCTATAAAATCTTTAATGTTGACGAGAACATTTTTAATGATGTTAAAGGAGAGGCTGATACCCTGGCTGGCCTTATACTTGAATTACGTGGTGAGATACCCGTAAAGGATGAAATGATATCTTATAAGAATTTCGTTTTTAAAGTTAATTCTGTTGATAAACGCAGGATTATAAAAATTCATGTTACAGTAAATAGAAAATAGTCAATGCAGTTGAGTCCAAAAACTATAAATAATACATTTAATTTATTAATAGGCCGAGGCTTGTTTTTTCTTATTATTATTTTATCTTTCGCGGCATGTAAAAAAAAGTACTTGCCAAAACCAAGAGGATATTTCAGGATAGATTTTCCCGAAAAGAAATATCAGAAATATAAAAGCGACTGTGAGTACACTTTTGAATATCCTGTTTACGGGAAGATAGCCGGATACGATAATTATAATACTGAGCCTTGCTGGATTAACATAGAATTTCCTTCCTATAAAGGTAAAATACACATAACCTACTGGGCTCTTAAAAACAATCTGGACCAGCATATTGAAGATGTAAGGAGTCTGGCATATAAGCATATAATAAAAGCCGATGATATAATTGAGAGTCCGATAATATATCCCGAAAGAAATGTTTTTGGAATTTTTTATACTATAAAAGGTAATACAGCATCATCGGCCAGTTTTTTTATTACAGACAGCACCGACAATTTTCTCAGCGCAGCACTTTATTTTAGTGTCAGGCCCAATAGTGATTCCCTGTCCCCGGTAATTAATTTTTTTAAAAAGGATATGCAACATTTAATTGAAACATTTGAATGGAACTAAAAAAATTATCAAATTAGAGTTTTTTATTAGAAATGGGACTGCTTATAAAACAATATATTGAAGATGATTGTGTCCTTGGAATATGGGAAGTTACAGAGGATTATGATTATTTATTCTCAAGACTGTCATTATTGCCTGAAGAAATAAAGACTTTAAACAGCTTTCAGAATCGTTTGAGAAGCATTGAATGGCTAAGTGTAAGGGTCTTGCTCAAAGAAATTGCCGGCAAAAGTTTGTCGGTATATTATAATGGAAATCGTAAACCTTTTATTAGAGGCAATTCATACAATGTCAGTATTTCCCATTCCAGGGATTTCACATCCGTACTACTGAGTAAAAAAAGGAAAGTTGGCATTGATCTGGAATATATGTCACATAGAATAAGTAATATAGAGTCAAAATTCATTAATGAAAATGAAGTAATTACAAGGAATAATTCGAGAAAGAAATATCATTTATATATACACTGGTGTGCAAAAGAGGCTCTATATAAAATTTGTGATAAGCAGGATATTAATTTTAAGAAAAACCTTACTATTGAACCGTTTGTACCAAAAGAAAAGGGATTTATCAACGGGTGGGTAAATAATAAATATATGGATGAAAAATTTCAGTTATATTATTTTACTATTAAGAACTATATAATTGTATGGACAATAAGGTAAAAAAGTCTGTTTATAATTCTGTAATTTTAAAGAATAACAGGAAACT
>CAZOLY010000044.1:3795-4988 GCA_964580815.1 uncultured Bacteroidales bacterium | reverse complement strand
AATCCGGATTATCTTATAGGTAACCAGGTGCTTGCAGCTCCCTATCTTAAAAAATGCGGGCTTGAAATAATACCGACAGGATATATACTTATAGGTACTCAATGTACTTCATCAGTAGAATATATAAGCAATACAAAACCTGTTCCAGCAGACAAAACCGAGTTAATTGTGGCAACAGCCATAGCAGGTGAACTGATGGGCAATAAGATAATATACCTTGAAGCAGGAAGTGGTTCCAGTCAGATAATTAAAAGAGATACAATATCTGAAGTAAAGAAGAATATATCAGTGCCTTTAATAGTAGGGGGAGGCATAAAAACCCGCGATGATATCAGAGATATATTTCAGGCAGGTGCAGATATAATAGTCGTTGGTTCTGCTATTGAAAAAAATCCCTCTATAATAAAAAGTTTTGCCGAAGTGGCATGGCTGTTTTAACAACTATGTCAGGAAGCTTTTCTTTTATGGGTAAATAATCTGGCTATTATACCTTTCCTTCTATCATCGGTATAATACTTATTATCATAGCCATACTTGTATGATTCCCTTTTGATATTAATATCATTTAACAGAATAGATACATTGGTGAATTTGTTATTTTCAAATGCTTTTGATGTATTGATAAAGGCTTCCCTGATAGTTTTATCCATCCTTACAACAAAAATATTAATATCCGAATATTTCATTAATACGAACGTCTCGGCAATAATTCCTGCAGGAGCCGAGTCGATAATAATATAATCATACATTTCCTTTAATTTCTCAATAAATTCCCCGGTTCTCTCCGAACTTATCAATTCAGCAGGATTTGGTGCCGCAGGTCCGGCAGATATCAGATCAAGGTTCTCAATTTGTGTGGGCATGATAATATCTTCAATTATAGCCTTTTCTATAAGGTATGAATTTATGCCAATCATGTTGCTTGAGCCAAATTCTTCATGAATCTTGGGACGCCTCAAGTCAAACTCCAGTAACACCGTTTTGTGACCGTTTAAGGCAAATACAGATGCAAGATTAATGGAACAGAACGTCTTTCCCTCACCACTTGTGGCCGATGTAACCAGCAGAACCTGTTTTCTTCCACCATCCGAGAAAAATTCAAAATTGGTTCTTATTGCCCGGAATGATTCTGTGACAGATGAGTTTGGACGATCATTAACGACAAGCTTTGTTCTCCTGAAGTTGTGAAATAC
>CAZOLY010000044.1:0-3695 GCA_964580815.1 uncultured Bacteroidales bacterium | reverse complement strand
TTTTCTACTATTTGTTGTCCCTGGAAACTTAAATCCATTACATTGTGTGCTGACCTGAAACTTTTAAGCCTGAATTCAGCGGAGCTTAGCGAATCAGCAATATTGGAAATCTGTGAATCAATAAAGTTAACTGTACTTAAAGCTATTCTGTTTTTTCTGTCTATATTTCTTTCAAGATATAATGAAGTCAGGCTATTCAGGAAATCCGTAACCATATAAGGATTTCGGCCCTTATAACTTACTCTTATTAATGAAGAAGTTTGTGACGTCGCTACAGCGCTGAGATTTGCCTGATATTGGGAAGTCAATGTGTTAATGTTATTGAAAAAGAAATACAGGTTATTCTCTTTGGTAAAGGAAGGATCGTAACTATTCTGTTTTACAATTCTGAAGCTGAAGACTCTTGTTTTTATTTCATCTCCAAATTTGAACCTGCCTCTGAAAGATACATTCTTTTCAATTGATACGATATCATCATCAATAAAATTATACAGTTCAACATTTTTACCGGCGGTTTCGAGATAAAACTCATCTTCGCTTAAAAATACAACCCTGAAGTTTAAATAGATTGCCTGAGGAACTGATTGATCTATAATAATTTTGATGGGAGAATTGGTATAGATATCATACTTTTTGCACAATGGAGTATTATATAAAAAGCCGGACAAGGTGGAGTTATTAAAAGTTATATAGGATGTTTTTAAGTCAAGGTCCTTAATTACACTTTTTATTAGCGTAAATGATTGCAATATCTCTATTTCATTATCTATATTGTTTTTTCCTGAAAATAATCCGAATCCCTCCATGATGTCATTTGGAGCACTCATAAATGAACTCTGCTCGTTATCACCAATATACAAGGTAGTATAGTTTTCATATTTAGTGGGTGAAAACCTGTTTACAAGGAAAGCTAAAATCAGAAATAAAAAAATAATAAACAGGCACTGTTTTTTATAGTTCAATAACTTCTTGAATATCTTTTTGTAGTTAATGCTACTTTGAAAAATTTTCTCTGAATTATTCATTCTTAAACTTTTTTATTTATTATTTAAACACATATATTAATGTTACCGTGCTAAGTAAGGTCGATACAATTGCTGATGTCAGGGATAACGAATAAGTTCTAAGTTCCCTGTATTTGGCACCAATCGGATTTACTATTACAATATCATTGGGCAGAAGATAGTAATTTTCTGATTCCACTATCTTCTTATCAGTAAGATCCATATAGTAATACTTTATTACATTATCTTTTTCACGGATCAGGGTTATATTGGTTTTATTGCCGTAGGGTGTGATCCCACCAGCAAATCCTACAGCCTGGAAGATATTTATTTTTTCATCATAAAATGAAAAATCGCCCGGGCGGCCTACCTCCCCTAAAATGGTTATTTTGTTGCTGACAAATCTAACCCTGACCGATACATTATTAAGCTGTTGGTTTAATGATTGTTCAATTCTTACCTTGGCCTGGTTAATTGTAAGATCTTTTACATTAATACTTCCTATAAACGGGAAATCTATATTCCCTTTATCATCAACAGCATAACTAACCAGTTCGGTTTCGTAACTGGAATACCTGTCATCTCTGAACACATAGTTAGTTTGTTCATCCAAACTGTAAATCTTAATGTACAAGTAATCATATGGTTGAATTGTTTTTTCAGAACGGTCATTATAATACTGGTTTTTAAGTGAGGCATCTCCTTTATTTATTACATATGTTAACTTGGATGTGGGTGTGCATGCTCCGGCAAAAAACAAAATTGACATGTATGCAATTATGTTGATTTTATTATACTTATGTTTTAGCATTTTAGTTAATTATTTAATGTTTTTTTTAAAATAATGGTTAATTGGAACTTACCGGTTTTTGTTTATAAAGCCTATAATTATTCTAATTTATTAAATTCTTTTTTAAATTATTTATAATTATAACAAAAATGCTCCAAATTTATAAAATTATTTAGAGCATGTTATTTAATAAATTATGATTCAATTATTTAGTAAGGGAAATATTCTAATGACCTGATCCGCTAATAAAAGTTCTTATGGTTTTGAAAAAAAGCATAAAATCCTTTTTTATTGACCAGTTTTCTATATATTGAATATCCAGTTTCATCCATTTTTCAAATAATATATCGTTCCTGTTAGGTATAACCTGCCATGTACAGGTAATTCCGGGTTTCATAGACAGTCTTTTTAACTGCCATCTTTCATATTTTTCAACTTCCTGTGGTAATGGCGGACGCGGTCCTATGAGTGACATTTCACCTTTCAGGACATTGAATAACTGAGGTAGCTCATCCAGTCCGGTTTTTCTCAAAAATCTTCCAATCCTGGTTATACGCGGATCATTCTTTATCTTGAATACAGGTCCGTCAGTCTCATTTTTATCCATTAAGGATGCTTTCAGGGTTTCAGCATTATAAACCATTGTTCTGAACTTGTAGATATAAAACTTTCTGCCCCTTAATCCTACTCTTTCCTGTTTGAATATAACAGGACCCTTACTGGTGAACTTTATTATGAGAGTAATTATTAAAAGGAAAGGTGATAAAAGGAAAATTATTATAAATGAAATCCAAAATTCGCTGAAGGACTTCCATGTAAGAGCTATCCTGTTTTTAGGAGTATTCATAAAGGTTATGAAAGGAATGTTTTCGAAATGTGTCAGATGTGTATTTGCTATCGTTATAGGAGAAAGATCTGACTGCATCCTGAAGGTAACACCAACTTCCTGGCATGTTTCAACCAGGTATCTGAGTTTTTCTTCCTCTATGCTGCTATTGCAATAAATTACTTCATCAATAATATCAATATCAAGCAGATTTTTTATTGATATTTTATCGGGAAAGATTTTAATACTACTATTATATTTATTCTTAATCTTATCTGAATTTGTTAAAATCATTAATATTCTGAATCCCCATTCTTTATGATTAATTATGTTATCAATAAACTTATCAGAATTTTTATCTGCAAAAATTAATACATTATGAATATTGTGACCTGTCGATCTGTAATATTTAAATACCTTGTAGGTTAACATTCTGAATATATAGAGGGAGAAAAGATTTATCAGTGAGAAGGATATTATGAAATAATGGCTGAACATAGTCAGATTTAACATATGCTTGTATAGAAAAATTAAAGCGAATCCAATAGCATTAAAGTTCAGAAAATTAAAGAAGATGGACATATATGAGTGAGTTCTCGGAATTTTTGTAAGATTCAATATCTGCAGAAGAATAGCCCATGTCGGAACAATGAGCATAAGCATTATTACATATTCCTGTGTGAACCTGAAATAATGTGTATGTAAAAGATTTGTTAAGAAATATGCAAAGAAATAAGATAGTACCGTGACAATGATATCAAGTATTGAAAATAATGGATTTATGTCTTTACGATTTTTTCCTGATTTTAATTTTTTAGTATCCTTAATCTGGTTGTTTGAATTCATATTCGTTTTTAATGTTTGAGACATGTTATTGAATTAAAATTCTAATAATACTGGGTCAAAAATAATACTATAAATACGATAGAATCTAATATTTGGCCTATTATTTTTTTATATTTTGATTAACTGATGATTTTGTTAAACAGAAGTTAGTTTTTCATCATTTTAGGTATAAATTTTTGCTCGTTGTAACATTATCTGATTTTTATATTGTTTTTTTTTTTAGTTTTTT
>CAZOLY010000043.1:0-20320 GCA_964580815.1 uncultured Bacteroidales bacterium | reverse complement strand
TTTAAGATTTGTGTTGCAACATCAATGCACGAAGAACTGCTAAATATTATTGATAAGAGACTTTCCTTAAGCGAATTATTCGACGGGCATATCTATTCATTAAAGCACGTCGGCTATAAATCAAAGCCTTGTCCTGATTTATTCCTGTATACAGCAGAAAAATTAAAATCAAAACCCGGGAATTGCCTGGTGATTGAAGATTCACCAAAAGGGATAGATGCGGCTCTCAGGGCAGGCATGAAATGTATAGGATTGGCAACTACTTACCCGCAAAAAATACTTAAAGATGCCAGCCTCACGGTAAAATCCTTTAATGAGATCAATATAAACAGAATACAACAGATTTAATTCAACTAACTGCCGTAAAAACCCTTCTTTAATATGTATTTGTAAACTTCTCCCGGTAAAAAATATTGCACATTTTTACCTTGTTTTAATGCTCTTCTTATGAAGCTTGAAGAAATTTCAATTAAAGGCGCATTTATAACCTTTATGTTTTGATGCACCTCTAAATTAATATTTTCATATCCCTTGCGGGGATATATATAGCGCTGGTAATTTTTTATTATTTCTTTATAATTTTTCCATTTATGGAATGTGGGTAAAACATCGGAACCCATAATAAGAATAAACCTATAAAGGGGATTTCTTTCTTTCAGGTATGCCAGTGTATCAATAGTATACGAAGGTTTAGGAAGATGTAATTCGATATCGCAAATCTCAAAATGTTCATTTTCACCAATTGCTATCTTTAATAACTCATAGCGATCAAAATCTTCAAGCAATATAGCTTTCTTTTTAAGAGGATTATGAGGGCTAAGAACAAACCAAAGCTGGTCGATATCAGTAAATTCAGTAATATAGTTTGCAATAGCCAGATGACCGATATGAACCGGATTAAAAGAGCCGAAGTAAAGGCCGACTTTCATTATAGTAATTTAATTATTGATAAATTTCCTCACAATTTCCTCAGCTTCCTTAAATGCATTATCCAGATTTTTATTAATAATTATTTTATCAAACTTATTTGCAAATCTCATTTCATAATCTGCTTTTTTAAGCCTCTTTTGAATTCTTTCTTCCGAATCAGTCCCGCGACTCTTCAACCTTTCACGCAGCTCCTCAATTGACGGAGGCATCACGAAAACTGCCAGTGCATTGTCCTTAAACTGGTCTTTTATATTTATTCCTCCCCGTACATCAATGTCAAAGATTATATTCTTATTATTTGTTTTAATCCGGTCTATTTCACTTCGCAGTGTACCATAGTATTGATTTTTATATACTTCTTCCCACTCTATGAATGCATTATCTTCAATTTTAGCCTGGAATTCGTCGACTGAAATAAAATAGTAGTCTTTATTATCAACTTCATCATCTCTTCTCTTACGTGTACAGGCAGAGATTGAAAATTCAAGCTGTAAATCTTCAATGTTCAGAAGATGCTTGACAATTGTTGTCTTTCCTGCACCTGAAGGTGCAGAAAATATGAGGAGTTTGCCAGCCATATATATAAATTTATAAAATGTTACTTAATTGTTCTTTTATTTTCTCCAGTTCGTTCTTCATATTTACAACAAGCTTTTGAATATCAAAGTCATTGGCTTTTGAACCTATAGTATTAATTTCCCTTCCCATCTCCTGGATTAAAAAGCCGAGCTTTTTGCCTACAGGCTCTTCCTGATTTTCTTTCATCACTTTCAGAAAGTATTTGCAGTGATTTCTTAACCTTGTTTTTTCTTCAGTGATGTCAAGTTTTTCAAGATAGAATATTAATTCCTGTTCAAACCTGGCAGGATCAACATTTTCTTTACCAGGCAATTCATTTAAACTGTCTCTAAGCCTTTTCCTGATATTCTCAATTCTTTGTTCTTCAAAATTATTGATTTGTTTAAGATAATCCTGTATAATAGCCACCCTGTCAGTAAAATCTTTACCAAGCGCCATTCCTTCCTGCTTTCTGAATTTGTCAAGCTCTTTAACTGTAATATAAAACGATTTTAAAATGGATTCCCACTCCTCTGATTCAAGTTTTTCACTAACCGGACTAAGAACTTCAGGTAATCGCATAATTGTCTGCAATAATGGTTCAGGATCCTTAATATTGAGATCCTCATTTATGGCTTTAAGCTGTTTATAATAGCTTTTTACTGTATCTGTATTAATTAATGATGCGCGTTTCTCATCAGAATATTCAACTGTCATTGACAGTTCCACTTTTCCCCGTTTAATCAGATTTGCAATCAGATTCCTCAGTTCCAGGTCTTTTTCCTTATAAATATTTGATAATTTGGTATGTATTTCCAATTGTCTGCTGTTTAATGATTTTAATTCAATTGATACAGTCTTGTCCTTTAATTTACATTCGGCTTTACCATAGCCGGTCATAGATTTTATCATCTTTTAAAAATATCTTAATTAAATGAAAACATATTTTGATTTGATCAAAGTTAAAATTTTGTTCTGAAATGAGCATATAATTTTCTTTATTATATTTCTGCCCGGGCCACCGTAAGGTTTGGGTCCATCACTTTTTTAATCACAACTTTTGATTTCCATTTACCTGTTAAATAATAGAGAAAAGAAAATAACATCCCTGTAAACCATGACGCCGGGGCAGACCACCATATCCCATCTGTACCTATAATCCCGGATAAGAAAACAGCCAGGGGTATTCGTATTATCCATAAAGATATTAATGTCATGAACATAGGAATTAATGTATCCCCGGCACCACGCATTACACCGTTAAATGTAAACATTATGCTAAACAACAGATAAAATGTAGCAGTAATTTTCAAATAGTCTTTACCCACAATTATCACATCTGCATTATCTGTAAAGAAATACATTATTATATTGCGAAAGCTGACAATCAGAATAGTTATAGCTATTGAAATTAATGAAGAAATAAATAAAGTAGCTTTTAGTCCGGTCTTCACCCTGTCGACTTTTAAAGCTCCCATATTCTGACCTACAAAAGCGGCAAGAGCCTGGCTAAGCGTTATGGCAGGAAGTATAGCCAGATTATCAATTGTGGCAGCTGCTGAGAAGGCGGAAGTCACTTCTGTCCCGAATTCATTTACTACTCTGAATAAAGCAATCATTCCGATTGCTACAAAAGTTTGCTGAAATCCTGCAGGTACACCTATTCTGACACTCTGAAAAAATATTTTCCTGTCGAATTTCAGCCTGAGGAAATTAATATTTATCAGCTTGTGAGTTCTGTTAAGGTAAGTTATAGCCGTTATGAAGGCTCCCATATGAGAAATTATCGTTGCATAGGCAGCACCGGCAACACCCCATTTAAATACAATAACAAACAACAAATCGAGCAATATATTGAAGAATGAAGCAATTATCAGAAAGTACAGGGGCGTTTTTGAATCGCCAAGCCCCCTTAGTATGGCACTGGTGCCATTGAAGCCGAAGAAAACTACTATTCCCAGGCAAATTATATTAAAGTACACCTTTGCATGAGGCATAATGTCTTCGGGAAGTTTTGTCAACCGAAAAATCCTTTCACTGAAGATTATTCCTGTGGTTGATAGAACGATTGATGCCAGGAAAAAGAAAATGTAGAGTGTATTAATAGCTTTTTTAACATTATCATAATCTTTAGCTCCAAAATACTGGGAAATCACGATAGTTCCTCCCGAGGCAATGCCAATACTGAATGATATTAAAGCAAACAAGATAGGAAATGATGCCCCGACAGCAGCCAGGGCTTTTTCACTTATTACCTGGCCTACAATTATCCGGTCGGTTACATTATATAATTGCTGAAATAAATTCCCGAGAAGCATTGGTGTAGCAAAACTGATTATTAGTTTTGCTTCCTTACCCGTTGTTAAATCTTTCATTTAGGCCTGTAATGCTGAAAAAAATCCAAAGTTCATTATTTAATCTTAAATAACAAAATAATATTTATATTGTTCTTTTTCCGTTACCGGTTGAATTATTATTTTTAATATAACTGTTTAAATTTTGTATTTGAAAAACAAAGTATTAAAGTAATTCATTTTAAATTTGACTTGAAATGAAATATTATTTGTCAAAATCTGAATCTTTTAGTTATGGAAAGACATGATCGTTCAAAAACAAAAATTATAGCTACCATAGGCCCAGGTTCTTCTTCAAAAGATATTCTCAGAAAATTGTTTGTCGAAGGTATAGATGTATGCAGGTTAAATTTTTCTCATGGCACACATGCAGAGCATTTAAAAGTTATTAATACTATACTTGAGCTGAATAATGAATTTAAAAGTAATGTTGCAATATTAGCCGATCTGCAGGGACCCAAGATAAGGATAAGTGATGTATTTAATGGATCGGTTGAACTGTCAGATGACCAAGAGATTACCTTAATATCAGGAGATGGGACAGGAGATAAGGATAAATTATATATCAGCTACAAGGAGTTTGCAAAGGATGTTAAAAAGGGAGAAGTGATTCTTATAGATGATGGCAAAATAAAATTGGAAATTGTTGAAACTAATAATAGGGATAAGGTCAAAGCAAGAATTATTCACGGCGGTATCTTATTATCAAAAAAGGGAGTGAACCTGCCTGATACAAAAATCTCACTTCCCAGTCTTACAGAAAAAGATATTGATGATGTAAATTTTATTTTAAACCATGAAATAGACTGGATCGGACTTTCTTTTGTGAGATCAGCTGCCGATATTGTTGATTTAAAAGCGCTAATAAAGAAAAAGAAGAAGCATGTTAAGGTAATAGCTAAAATTGAGAAGCCTGAAGCGTTGAAAGAAATTGATAATATTATTGACATTGCAGACGGCATAATGGTTGCCAGGGGAGATCTGGGTGTTGAAGTGCCGTTTGACCGTGTTCCTTACATCCAGAAGCAAATTGTAAATAAGTGTATCAATAAGTCAAAACCGGTAATTATTGCAACACAGATGCTTGAAAGCATGATATCAAATTTCAGTCCGACCCGTGCTGAAGCTAATGATGTGGCAAATGCTGTTTTTGATGGGGCAGATACCCTTATGCTTAGCGGGGAAACTTCAATAGGTAAATATCCTGTAGCCTCTATCAGGGCCATGCAAAGAGTTATAGATTATGCTGAAGGAACTGAATTTGTCTTAAATCATGAACATATACCTGAGTGTAATACCTTATCATACCTGCCTGATTCTATTTGTTACAATGCATGCAAGATGGCTGATTTAACAGATGCCCGGGCAATTATTACTTTTACTCACTCAGGTGCCACTGCATTTAAAATATCAAGCCACAGACCGAAATCCAATATTTTTGTTTTTACATCAAATAATGAACTGGTCAAAAAATTGTCGATGCTATGGGGCGTAAGGGCATTTTATCTTAAGCATGAAATACACATTAATGATGCCATTAATCATACTATTACAATATTGAAACAGAAAGGATTTATTAAGGATGATGATGTCGTTGTACATGTTGGAAGTATACCTGTCAGTAAGCGGGGTCAGACAAATATGATGAAGATTAGTCATGTCAAATAATTAAATACTAAACCTGATCATGAAAGCAATGCTTTTAAATAGAGTATGTGATTTGACAGTAAACAATAAGCCTCTGGATCTGGCAGATATTCCTAAACCAAAAGCTGCCAATGATGAAGTTTTAATAAGGATAAATGTTTGTGGAGTCTGTCATACCGAACTGGATGAGATTGAGGGCAGGACACCTCCCGGCAAATTCCCGGTTGTGTTGGGTCACCAGGTTGTCGGAATTGTGGAGGATATTTACGATGAAAGTAATGTAATTAAAACCGGAGACAGGGTTGGCGTGGCGTGGATCTATTCATCGTGTGGAAAATGTAAATACTGCCTGTCAGGACAAGAAAATCTTTGTCCCTTTTTTATGGCAACAGGCAGGGATGTACATGGAGGTTATGCCGAGTACATGGTGGCTAAAAAGGACTTTATATTCAAAATTCCTGAGGTGTTTTCTGATTCTGAAGCCGCTCCCCTGTTATGTGCAGGGGCAATAGGTTATCGTTCCTTAAAGCTCACAGACCTCAAGAACGGGCAAACACTGGGTTTAACAGGTTTTGGGGCATCTGCTCATCTGGTCCTTAAAATGGTCAGGTACAAATACCCTGACACAGAGGTTTATGTTTTTGCAAGAAGTGAAGAAGAAAGGAATTTTGCACGTCAAATCGGAGCTGTGTGGACAGGCGATACTACAGATATATCACCTGTCAATCTTGATAGTATAATTGATACAACACCGGTATGGAAACCCGTTGTTGAAGCCCTTAATAATCTTGCCCCGGGAGGAAGACTGGTAATAAATGCCATAAGGAAAGAAAGTATTGATATTGACTATCTTATGAAAATAGATTATTCAAAGCATCTGTGGATGGAAAAAGAAATTAAAAGTGTTGCCAACGTTGAACGTAATGATGTAAGTGAATTTTTAAAAATAGCCTCTGAAATACCTATAAAACCTGAAATTCAGAAATATTCTCTTAAAGAAGCAAATAAAGCCTTGCTGGAAATAAAACAAAGAAAAATTAAAGGAGCAAAAGTACTGGTTATGTAAATAATAAATATTTTAATAAATTTATTCGTATATCCATAATATTTTGTAACTTATTGAAAAGGTTATAAATATTATTTATGGGTAAAACCGAACCTACCGTAAATATTGTTAGTAAAGAGGATTTTAAACTTTTTGATAACTTCCCTTCGGGTATTTTTATTCTGCATTTAGAGAAAAAAGACAATCCTTTTACTCTGCGGCTGGTTTATGGAAATTTTGAATCCCGAAAGCTCCTGGGCATAAATGCCGATAATATAACAGGAAGAACAATTGATACAATCCTGCCGGAATTCAGGGAAGAGAGACTCCTGCAATCATTAACCGGAGTTATATTTTCGCAAAAAGCTGAAGACATAAAAGTGATTCCTGTCAAAAAAAAGGGTGGCGAACCGGAATTCATTTCAGTTAAAGCCTTTCCTCTGCCTGAAAATCATGTCGGGATTTCTTTCGAGAATGTAACAAGAATAAGGAGCCTGCAAAATGCATTGAAAGAAAGTGAAGATCGATTCAGATCCATATTAAAAAATGCAAATGCCATAATATACATGAAAGATTTAACCGGCAGGTATATCCTGACTAATGAGAAGTTTGAGGACTTAATGCAGATAAGTAATATGGAGGTTATCGGAAAATCAGACTATGATATATTCCCGGAAGAATACGCAAAGAGCATTGTAAAGACCGATTTGGAAGTAATTAGTTATCAGAAAACTGTTCTTGTTGAGGAAGTGCTGCCGGTTAATAATGAGCCTTATACCTTCCTGTCCTGCAAATTTCCTGTTTATCAGGACAAAGACAATATTTACGCTATGTGTTGTATATCAACTAATATTACTGAGCGTAAAAAGGCTGAAGATGAGCTGAGCAAGATATTTAACCTCTCTGCAGATTTAATTTGTATAGTGACCTTAAAAGGCAATATTTTAAAGATTAATCCTGCATTTGAGAGAGCATTAGGATATAAGCATAAAGAATTTACGAAGAAGACAATTTTTGATTTTATACATCCTGAAGATATACAAAATACTATTGACACTGTCAAAGACAAATTGAGGAACAATGAATCAATTATCAAACATGAGAACCGTTATATATGTAAAGATGGTTCTATAAAATGGTTTTCATGGATATCACAGCCACTTTATGAAAAAGGTATTGCATTTTCCATAGCACGCGATATTACTTCAAATAAATTCTATGAAAAGGAATTAATAAAAGCTAAAGAAAAAGCAGAAGAAAGTGACCGGCTAAAGTCCTCTTTCCTGGCAAATATGAGTCATGAGATCAGAACGCCGATGAATGGAATACTTGGCTTCTCAAAAATGCTTGAGGATGAATCCCTGTCCCCGGAAAAAAGAAAACAGTATATTGAGTATGTAAATACCAGCGCAAATCAATTTTTATCAATTATTAATGATATTATTGACTTTTCAAAAATTGAAGCCGGTCAGCTTGAGCTGAATACGGATGATGTGGATTTGAATAAAATGATGGCTGGACTATATGGCCAGTTTGAATCTCTTAGAAAATCCCAGGAAAGAAGCAGTATAATGATAAATTACTCAACCGTATTTAAAGATTCTGATTGTTATATTGTGGGTGATGAAGCAAGGATAAGGCAAGTTTTATATAATCTTCTATGTAATGCTATGAAATTCACCCATAAAGGGGAAATTGAATTCGGATATATATTGAAGGATGATTCCGCTCTTGTGATATTTGTTAAAGATACGGGAATTGGTATATCAAAAAACAAGCTAACTATAGTTTTTGAAAAATTCAGACAGGAAGATGAATCATTTACCAGGAAATATGGAGGGACAGGACTCGGATTGCCTATATGCAAAGGACTTGTGAAATTAATGGGAGGAAAGATATGGGTTGAGTCAGCTAAGGGTAAAGGATCAACTTTTTATTTTACTATCCCTTTTAAACGTTCTGTGTTAAAAAGTAAAAAGATGACAATAACAAATTCTGAAGAAGAATATGACTGGAGTAGCAAAAAAATCCTTATTGTCGAAGATGACCTGCTTGGCTGTGAATATTTAAAGGAGATAATGGAGCCGACAAATGTGAATATAATTTTGGCTGAAAGTGGTCTGGAGGCCATAAGTTCTGTTAAGAACCATCCGGATATAGATTTGGTCTTAATGGATTTGCGTATTCCTGAAATGGATGGGTATACCACAACTTCCGAGATTAAGAAAATAAGACCTGAAATACCGGTGGTTGTACAGACAGCCAACGCTTTGCCGGAAGACAAAATAAGAGCCGAGAAGGCAGGATGTGATGATTTTGTTACTAAACCAATAAACAGAAAGGAATTGCTGGCAAAGTTAAATAGTTACTTCTAAAATATTCCTCGCTCTGTTGGCAAGTTAAAATGCTCTATCTTATAAAAAAATCCAATAGTATTAAATCCTCAACAGAAGCAGAAAGATGATCACCTATCTTTACAGGGCCTACCCCGGCAGGTGTTCCTGTAAAAATAAGATCCCCTATTTTAAGAGTAACAAATCCGGATATATAAGCAATAAGTTTGTCAAATGAAAAAATTAAATCTTTTGTGCTCCCTTTCTGAATCGTCTTGCCGTTAATATCAAGCTGGAAATTGATTGAACTTATATCAGGCAATTTACTTTTTTTAAGGAATCTGCCCAGTGGGGCAGATCCGTCAAATGCTTTTGATATCTCCCATGGATAACCTTCTTCAATGCATTTTCGCTGCAGGTCACGTGCAGTAAAATCAATACCAATGCCTATATCTTCGTAATAACGATGGGCATACTTTTCATCAATATTTTTCCCCAGCCGGCATATTTTAATGACAATTTCGACCTCATGATGTATTTCTCCCGAAAAGTCAGGCAGGAAGAAGGGCTTATTATTATTTATAATTGACGAATCAGGTTTCATGAAAAATATCGGTTCTGCGGGGACAGGCTGGTTTAACTCTCTTGCATGTTCCCTGTAATTTCTGCCTATACAGATTATTTTCATGCCGTAAATCTATTTAAACGCTCCTTTTAATTTGATAGATGTCAATACTTTTTTAGTATAAAGGGGGAAATCGTTATTTATCATCCATCCATAATATGCAGGATCTTTTTTAAATATGTCTTCAACCTTTTGCCCTTTATACTTGCCGAAGTTAAATATTTCTTCTCCCTTGTCATTATATACAATTCTTCCGGCAAAATCAACGTTTCTGTTATGACTCGAGAAGGCTGCAAGTTTGTCTACGTCATTGGGCAGGTCATCATATTTTTCAAGCTGGGCTTTAAGAATTTCATAGGTAGCCCTGGTATCGGCCTCAGCACTGTGGGCTTCATCCAGTTCTTTATTGCAGTAAAATTTATATGCTGCACTTAGTGTTCTTTGTTCCTTCTTGTGAAAAATCACCTGCACATCGACAAACTTTCTTTTCTTAAGGTCAATATCAATGTCTGCCCTTAAAAACTCCTCTGCCAGGAGGGGAATATCAAATTTATTGGAATTATACCCTGCCAGATCGCATCCTTCCATTATTTTTGTGAGTGTTTTGGCTACCTCCGCAAATACAGGAGCATCCTTAACATCTTCATCGGTTATTCCATGAATCAGTGTTGATTTTTCAGGGATGGGTATTGTTGGATTTACTTTAATTGTCTTTGACTCTTCATCACCATTCGGATATATTTTTAAGTATGATAGTTCTACAATCCTGTCACTTGAAATATTTATTCCTGTAGTCTCTAAATCAAAAAATATTAAGGGATTTCTTAATTCAAGTTTCATTTAATAGTGTTAAAAGAGGCAAAAAGTGTTATAAATAAGAAGCTTTTTTATGATTAACAATTAAGCATTTATCATCATCGGCATAAGAAGCATTAGCACATCTTCATCATCATTATCTTTCTGCAATGGGAGGAACAACCCTGCTCTGGAAGGATCGGAGAGTTCCATTACAACGTCAGAGGATTTGAGATTGGATAATATTTCGATTAAAAATATCGATTTGAAGCCTATTTCCATATCATCTCCTTCATACTGGCATGAAAGCCTTTCATAAGCTGAAATTGAGAAGTCAATATCCTGGGCTGAAACAGTTAACTGATTTCCCTTTAGTTTTAACTTAACTAAATTACTTGCCTGATTTGAAAATATTGATACGCGCTTAAGGGTATTTAAAAAATTAAGCCTGTCAATAATTAATTTATTTGTATTATCTGAAGGAATTACTGAATTATAACTCGGGTAATTGCCTTCTACAAGTCTGCATACTAATTTATACTTTGCCAGGGTAAAAAATGCATTTTTATCGTCGAACTCTATTGCAACCTGCTTTTCTTTGTCTTTGGAAATAATATTTCTGAGCAGGCTGGCCGGCTTTTTTGGTAATATAAATGATGAGTTTATATCAGTTTTGGCATCTTCCCTCTTATACCGTACAAGCTTATGTGCATCTGAAGCAACAAATGTTAAACTGTCAGGGGCCAGTTCAAAAAATATCCCATTCATAACAGGTCTTAACTCATCGTCGGCAGTGGCAAAAAATGTATTATTCAGTCCGTTTGCAAGTATTTCATAACTAACCTGGTAACTCGATTTTTTGTCTTCCTTTATTGGAGGGATCTGGGGAAAATCCGAACCTTTCTGGCCTACTACGGTAAACTGTCCGTTTTCTGTATTAATCACAATAGAAAGGGTCTCAAGGTTAATATCAAATGTTAACGGCTGTTCGGGAAACTCTTTAAGCGAATCTGTCAGCAGTCGGGCAGGTACAGCTATGCTCCCTGATTCATTGGCATTCTCAAGCTCCATCGTGGTTATCATCGTTGTTTCCAGATCCGAGGCAGTAATTTTAAGCTCTTTTCCCTTAAGATCAAAAAGAAAGTTGTCAAGTATAGGTAATGTGTTTTTGGGATTTATTACCCTGTTTACTGATTGCAAATGATTTAAAAGATCAACACTTGATACTACAAATTTCATTTGTTAAAAGTTTAAGTAATATTCCAGGAATATTTGATTTGTTACCTTGTTTTAATAGTGTATCAATATTACAAAAAAATTATTATTTCCAGTCCTGTAGATAATTATTTTTTCAGAAAATAGTCAACATCCTGAAGCATAGGATCAAAATCAATGTATTTACACTCTGCGAGCCTCATCTGAATCTTGCAGGACTACCGGCGAAGTATACTTTATTCTTCTTATATAATTATAAAATATGCCGAAGATAATTATTATAAAAACAGGAAGCACAGTATTTATTAATTGCCATTTCAAACGTTTTTTTCTGCTGCCGGTCTTCTCGCTGTCGAGAAGTCTTAATTTATATTCCCTGTTTTTTAATTCAGTGATTCCCCTGGTATTTGTCAGGTAATTAATAGCATCTATAATAAAATCTTTATTATCAAAAAAAGCAGCCAGTACTTCTTTATTATAAAAATTATTGATATGTTCTATGTACTTATCAGTTTTAAGCGGCAGTATAAGAATTCTGTCGGGCAGTACCATGAAATCATTCCTTATTACATCGCCATCAGCAACAATTATCATTTTGGTATTTACGCTTTTATCCTTAAACGGTATTTCTTTTTCACCTGGTATAAGATTACCAGGAACAGGCCTGTTTTTAAAGTTACTTTCAAATGTCCCTTCGAGCAGAACAGCAACAGGTTTTGCAACTGTATCAAATTCACTGGCTGGCATATTATAGTTGATCTCACCTAACCTTATGACAGCAGGTGCCTTAACCAGCTTATTTCTTTTTGAGGTTTTTAATAATATTGTTTTTTTAACTGACTTGCGGGATCCCAATGTGTCAATAGTATTAACAAACTGTGATCTCAAATAACCTGTGTTTTTTGTTACAGGATGGTCAGGTGAAGGATTTAATAAAGGAAAGTAAAGCCAGTCAAAAGGTTCCCACACTGCAGCCTGACCTGTTGGTGCTACATTTATCGGAAGGATGCTGCACATCTTATCTTTGACCAGCACAGGATTAATTCTGATACCATAACGGAATAGCTGGTCTTCAATATTCAGCTGGTTTATAAAAGCCAGAGCTGTACCTTTTGCCAGACTGTCGGCATTTACAGATACAGCATCAATCAGCCATAATACCTTTCCCCCGTTCATAATATATTGATCTATTACAAACTTGTCAGCTTCAGAAAATCTGTATCTTGGTTTTGCAATGATTATTGACTTATACTTATCAAGGATTCCCGCCTGTCCGCTTATTTTCATACTATCATTAACTTCATAGCTGTTTTTAAGTTCCTGGTAAATATCATCAAGCTCATAGCCGTATAATTCACCATGTCCTATTATAAAAGCAATGGTATCAGGATTATCATCTGATATTTTACGAATCGTGTTTATGAATTTATATTCAAGTAATTCAAGTGAGCTGTTTATCTTTTCCTCGTCTGACATGGGACCGTCTTTGAGCAGGTTTAGAGGCACTTCATTACCCCTGTATGATATCAGCGCACCAGGGACAATTGCAGTAAATGTAAGATCACCTTCCCTGTTTTTGTACCTGTAATTAATAATATTAAGCCTTTTCTTTTTTAGTTCATAAAGTACTTTATTTTGTATGTCAGGATCCGCATCTTTTAAAGGATCAATGAAGATATATACCAGGTTGCCCTTCGCGTAAACCTTAAATTCTTCGAGTTTATCTTCAATACTTCTTTTAAACTTTTTATAGGGTATACTCAGCTTACCATCAAGATAAATTTTTATGTAAACGATATCGTCCAGGTTTTTCAGTATCTCTTTTGATACAGGGGCCAGGGAGTATTTTTTCTCTTTTGTCAGGTCTATTTTAATATTTGTAAAGCCTGCAATGAAATTAATAAATAAAATGATCGCAAGTAAGAGTGTAAGCTTAATAATATCTTTTTTCCCTGTATTTGTAAATTTCATTATTTTACTGTTATAAAAAATTACCAGCGCCTTTTATTAAGGACTGTCTTCGTAAATAGCAGGAATATTGAGACCACCGAGATAAAGTATATGATATCCTTTATGTAAATTACCCCTCTGCTGATTGACTTGTAATGTTCATTGATACTAAGGCTTAAAATAAACGTGCCGGCCCGGCCAAAGACATCTATATAGCTTATATAATCAAAGCCAATAAAAAAAAGGAAAGAAACAGATACGGAAATAAGGAAGGAGACAATCATATTATCTGTAAGTGAGGAAGAGAAAATGCCTATTCCCGTATAGGCTGCAGCCAGAAATACCAGTCCGGTGAAAGAACCCCATGTGGCAGCAGCATCGATGTTGCCCGGGGGATTACCTAGCAGGGAAACACTAAGAAAATAGATTAAACAGGGCACTAATGAGAAGACTACCAGTACTATGGCAGCAAGGTATTTTGCCAGGACAATCTGCATGTCACTAAGGGGCCGCGTTAATAAAAGGTCCATGGTCCCTGCTTTTTTTTCATCGGCAAACATCTTCATGGTTATTGCAGGAATGAGGAATAAAAAAACCCAGGGAGAGATTATAAATAACGTATCTATGGTAGCATAGCCGGCATCGAGAATATTAAATTCACCGGGGAAAATCCACATATAAAGACTGTTAATAAGAAGAAAACCCACTATAACTATATAACCGGTAAGAGTACTGAAGAACCTGGTTATTTCTATCTTAAATAATGAAAACATATCCTTTGACTGAATTTTAAATATTAAATCCGTGTTTTAAACTAAAGGTTTCTAAAATAAGTACTTCTTAATTCCAAATCAATAATCCAAATATAAGTATTATTGATGTAGAATATATGGTGTGATTATTTATAATGTTTACACAGAATGAAAAAATCCGTTTATATTTGTTTTTTACAATGCCTGTTTTTTAATGAAGTTAAGACCTGTAATATTATATTCAATACTTTTCGTTATACTTTCAGAAACTTATGCAACTGATAAAGAGAATATATTTAAGAACGTTTATGTTGATTCGAAATTTCATTACGGCTTTATTATTCCTCATCACAAATCAATATTGTACCTGCTCGAAAGGCATGTGTATGGATTTGAGATAAATGTCAGCAGGCCTGCTTTCGGCAGACATATATGGGAACAACTTTACAGAAATCCAAGGACCGGCATTGGCTATGTTTTTTTTGACTACGGCAATCCCGAAGTACTTGGGAAAGTACATGCCCTGTACGGATTCATGAACATACCTGTGATCAGAAATGACAACAACAAGAATTTATTGAATTACCGTATTTCATTCGGCATGTCATATCTGACCAGAAGATTTGATGTTCATGAAAATTACCTGAACACAGCTATAGGATCCAATTTGAATATATATTTCAGACTGGGGTTTGATACTAAAATACAGGTTTCAGAAAATTTTGAAATTTTAGGAGAATTTGGCTTTACACATTGTTCCAACGGAAAGGTAAAATCTCCCAATTACGGGTTAAATGTGCTGTCAGGTTCAATCGGATTAAGTTACCTGATAAATAATACAAACAGGGAAAGAATAGTACTGGAATTGCCCGGGGATTATAAAAGAAATTATTTTGGTGTTATTTATTCTGCCGGAGTCAAGGTTTACGACAATCTTTATAATACACACTATTTCATTTCGTCATTATCATTTGATTATGAGAGACATCTGAACCTTAAGAGAAGAATCGGACTTGGAGCGGATTTGTTTTACGACCAGTCTATAAGCGAAGCACTGGCTGTTGATGGAGAATTGAATAAGGATTTGTCAAATCTTCTCAAATTCGGATTGCACGGTTCGCATACATTAATTTATAACAGGATTTTGATGACTATTTATATAGGCCGCTACCTTTATTCAAAGTATACCGATTTATCTCTTTTTTACAGCCGCCTTGCACTCAAATATAAGCTTACCAGTCATGTCTTGTTAAACATTTCCCTTAAGGCCCATAAAGCCAAAGCCGATTTCGTTGAATGGGGGGTAGGGTATTACTGGTAGTTAACATAGTATTAAACAATTATGAAGGGATTTATAACAGTAGTAATTGCTCTTTTATTTTTTTATTCCTGTGAAAAAAAATCATCAGATTGTTTTACAGGCAAAGGTGATATTGAAATACAGGAAATACTGCTGGAGGATTTTAATGCTATCCGGGTAAGTGATATATTTAACATAATATTGATACAGGATACTACTCATAAGATGGTTATGGAGGGGGGTGAATACCTGTTACCACATGTTAAAACCATTGTACGGGACGATACACTGCTAATTGAAAACTCACTAAGATGTAACTGGCTCAGGGATTATGATAAGCTAACATTGTCCGTTTATTTTAAGGAGCTGGAACATCTTGTCACTCGTGCACCTGTTAATGTAATCTCGAATGATACTATAAGATGCGATACTTTGCAGTATTTTGCCATTGGCGAAATAGGTGAGTCTGATCTGATATTAAACTGCAGCTACTTCAGGTTTGATGATTCATATTCCACGCTCGGGCTATTTAAATTCAGGGGTAAGGCCGGCAAAAGCAGATTTTATGTCAACTATGGCTCCTCGGTAGATGCAGCGGAGCTGGTATCAGAAAGGGCAGACATATACCTGAAAACGACAGGCGATGTATATATCAATGTGACGGAGCATCTGCGTGTCTGGATATGGGGACCCGGCAATATCTATTATTCAGGGAATCCCGCACTTGTGGAAATAATGGAGAAGAGGTCTTCAGGCAAATTAATTAAGGCCGGTTAACGGCTCTTCATATCATCATAATAAACAATACGTACATTACGGAAATAAAAATGTAAAATGTCAGTGTATGTATAACCGACCCTGGCCATCTCCATAGCTCCTTCCTGGCATAGGCCGACACCATGACCAAATCCCTTGCCTTCAAAAATCAGAGTATCGCCATCCCGCTTAATTGAAAAATAAGTCGACTTCAGACTCCAGTCATCCCTTATTCTGGTTAATGGTATTTGCTGGCTCTCAAAATGATAATACTTTTTTCTTGCTGGCTGATTGAACGTATAATCACAGGAATATATATTTTTTATATTGATCCCAATTTTCCTTAAATACTGCTCCCAGTCCGGTACCGAAATTTTCCTGATCCACCTGGCGTTATTGCCTTGTAAGCAGAAAGGATCCTTAACTGCAGCGAGGTATGGCAGATTTTTTTGCCACACATCGGATGCGCTGCTGGTCATTCCTCCGCAATTGGAATGATAGGGTGTTGTTATAAGGTTATTGTTTTTATCTGCCAGCACCATCCCTTTTGTTTTTTCCGCAGCCTGATATATCAGGTTATTAAGCCTGCTTTTTCCTTTATATGCCTGGCAGTGTGTGGCATCACACAGACTGTAACCGCTACCCGAATGCCTGTACATATTTTTGATGGCATATGTCCTTATAAGTATAGCCTGGGCTTTATAAAATTCTATCGGCGCAGATGAACCGCCCTCTGTTTCAATAACACCTCTGATATATTTTTCAATATTTATTTTGTTTATCAGTTGCAGATACCCGTTTTGGGTAACTATTGCCAGGTCGTCGTCATATTCCCTTGAATTCATAGATGGATCTTCAGGTTTAAGTTTAAAAATGCCGGAAGTATCCACGGCAGTGAACTCAATTTTTTCATACTGTCCGAACGATTTTTCGCTGTTTCTTATTGATAGCAAATCATTTTCTGAAGAGATTAAATAAATTTCCGGGGATGCAGACCTCTTAATCAGTTTTCCATCACCTGTAATATCATACTTACCTGAGATGACAGAAAAAATAGCGGTTTTTATTCTATTTTCATAGAAAAGGGCAACGTTTAATTTCTGTGCAAAACTGCCTTTAACATTTATAGTAACCAGGAAAAGAATAATAATGACTTTTTGCAACACAGCACTAGTTTTAAAGAATATTTTCAGACAAGTGAGCTTACTATTCTTGCCGCAATATGTCGTGATGCTTCAGGCTTTCCTATGATAATCCTTAATTCCGCATAGTTTTTCACCATTTCATCCCTGTAATTCTTATTAAAGAGAATTTTATCGAGCTCGGGTTTAATTTTATCAGCAAGCCTGAATTGCAGCAATTCCTTCACTGCTTCCTTATCCAGAATAATATTAACCAACGAGAAAAACTTAACATGGATTATTTTAAGCAGCACCAGTATCTGGCCAAAGTAATAATTAAAGCCGCTTGTCTTATATATTACTACCTGGGGTACATTAAACAATGCTGTTTCAAGCGTGGCAGTACCTGATGTCACTACTGCAGCTGCCGATTGTGTTAACAGCTGGTAAGTCCGGTTATGAACAAGCTTAATGCCTGTTTTATTTAAAAATTTGTTATAATATTCTTCCTTTATGGACAGTGCACCGGCAACAACAAATTGATAACCGGGATAGTATTTTGTTACAGCGATCATTTCAGGAAGACACCTGTCGATTTCCTGCTCCCTGCTTCCTGCCAGCAATGCAATAACTGGCTTATCCGAAAGCCTGTTAATATTTCTGAAATCTCTTAATGAGGGCATACGTGTTTTAAAGTCTTCTATTTCGTCAACAAGCGGATTGCCGTAAAACTCAACATTAATGTCCAGATGATCATAAAAGCTTACTTCAAACGGAAATATAACAAAACGCTTATCGACATACTTTCTGATTTTTTTTGCTCTTGACTTGCCCCAGGCCCATAATTTGGGCAAAATATAATAATACACTTTTAAATTATTGGCTTTGGCAAATTTTGCAATGCGAAGGTTAAATCCGGCATAGTCAATCAATATTATAACATCGGGATTAAAACTTTTAATATCTCTCTTACAAAACAGCACATTCCTGGAAATTTTGCCAATATTCTTCAGTACTTCCCATATTCCCATGAAGGATAAATCGCTGTAATGCCTGACAAGTGTACCCCCTGCGCTATTCATCATATCACCGCCAAAGAACCTGAAATCTGCTTCAGCATCATGTTTTATGATATTTTTCATCAGGTTTGCGCCATGCATATCTCCTGATGCTTCACCTGCAATAATATAATACTTCATCGGTACCGGTTAGTAAAAAATAAGCTTTAAAGCAAACAACATGATTGTGAGTCCAAGAGTGGCTATAAATATTCCCTTGGCCGCTTTTTCCCAGTCAAACCAGTTAAATATAAAAAATAATAAGAGATTTGGCAAAACACAACGGCTTATTAGCAACGGAAGTAAAGTGCCCAGATATATATCTTTATAATAACTGATAAAATTCAGGTTTTTAAATTTTGCATAATAAAATATCATGTAAAATAAAATGGGTATAATTAGTCCGATTAACACACCGGAAGTTAAAGAGTTTATTCTTTTATTCATTTGTTGAAATTCCAGTTTTTTATTTTTTTGAGAGTATCATAGCAGGTAAGATCAACATGTATTGGCACGACAGATACATAGTTGTTTTTTAATGCCCATTCATCGGTATCTGATGCTTCCGGCTCAGTATTAAAAAACTTGCCCGTAAGCCAGTAATATTTTTTGCCCTGCGGATCAGTTCTTGTGTCAAATTCTTCCTGCCAGTAACCTTTATTTTGCCTGCAGACTTTAATACCCTTTATTTGTCCAAGGTCAGTTTTGGGTACATTTACATTCAGACAAATCGATTCGGGTAAACCATTAGCTATTACCTTTTCTATTATCCGTTTACTGTAGAACTCAGTTGCGCTTAAGTCAGCATCCGGATCGTGACTAATAAGGGAAATGCCTATGGATGGTATTTTATTGATACAACCTTCCAGAGCTGCTCCCATTGTTCCTGAATAAAATATGCTTGATGAAGTGTTTGATCCATGATTAATGCCGGCTACCAGCAAATCAGGCTTTCTGTCCAGTATCAGATTAAAAGCTATCTTGACACAATCGACAGGTGTGCCATCACAACCATAGACCGTTATGCCGCGTTTTTCCCTGATTTTTTTCACCCGCAGTGGCACTTTGACAGTTATTGCATGAGACATTCCTGAATTGCCGTCCAGCGGTGATACTACAACAATTTTCCCGAATTGGGATACAACATTTATTAAAGATTTTAATCCTTTTGCTTCAACGCCGTCATCATTTGTTAAAAGTATTAACAGTTCTTTTTTCTTTGACACGGTATTTACCCATTTAAAAGAGTACAAAGATATTTAATAAATATTTGGACACAACAGTCTTATGGGATTTAATAATTCATTTATGTTGATTAAAAGTAATTCTTCGCACATTAGAGATGTTAAATTTTTTTATTTTTGTTATATTATCATCACTTTCAATTAATTTAAAATGAAGATTTCCTATAGCTGGCTGAAAGAATATCTGAAAATAGATTTGGATCCTAAAGAAGTTGCTACAATACTGACTGATATCGGACTTGAGGTTGAAGGTACAGAGACCTTTGAAAAGGTCAAGGGGGGACTTGAAGGACTTGTCATTGGTGAGGTCAGATCCTGTGATAAGCACCCTGGTGCAGACCGACTATATGTTACGACAGTCGATGTCGGGGCAAATACAATACTGAATATTGTCTGTGGAGCACCCAATGTTAAAAAGGGACAGAAGGTTATTGTGGCAAAGCCGGGAACCACTTTGCATAAGGATGATGAAAGTTACAGGATAAAAGAAACAAAAATTAAAGGTATTATTTCGGAGGGTATGATTTGTGCAGAAGATGAGATAGGAATGGGTTCCAGTCATGATGGCATAATGATACTGGATAATGACGCGCCGTCGGGTATGCCTTTAAATGAATATTTTAACCTGGAAAAGGAT
>CAZOLY010000042.1:17380-20377 GCA_964580815.1 uncultured Bacteroidales bacterium | reverse complement strand
ATAGCGGCATTTTATGATAAAAGGAAAGCATCTAACAATCCCCAGCCTACGGGAGGAATAGGTTTTTTTGAATGTGTTAATGATAAAGAGGCTGCTTTCATGCTGTTTGATACCGCAAAGGAATGGTTAAAAAGTAAAGATATGCAGGCTATGGACGGCCCTGTTAATTTTGGAGAGAATTTTTTTCACTGGGGGTTACTGGTAGAAGGGTATTCAGAGCCGGTATACGGTATGCCATACAATTATCCGTATTACAGGGAATTATTTGAGAGTTACGGATTCAAGACTTACTATGAAGAATACAGCTATTACAGGCCTGCTGACAAACCCTATCACGAAAGGCTGGTTAAGTATGCAGAGTTTGTTGCAAACAAGGAAGGGTATTCTTACCGCCATTTCAGCTTTAAGGAAAAGGAGAAATTTATAAATGATATAGTAAAATTATACAATATAATATGGTCGGAATTTCTGAAGACCTATACTCCTTTAAAGTATGAAGACGTAGAATTATTAATAAATGTTTCGAGGAATCTTATTGATGAAGAATTTATCTGGCTTGCCTATTACCAGGGCAATCCGATAGCCTTTGTAGTAGCAATACCTGATGTTAACCAGATATTAAAATCGATTAACGGCAAGTTGAACTTATGGAGCATAATTAAACTCCTGTACCTTAAGAAACGGAAGGTAATATCACGTTCCAGGGTGACTATTTTCGGGGTGGTGGAAGCTCACCAGAGATCAGGGGTCCTTGCGGCTTTATTTCTTCAATATCAGAAAGCAATATTAAAAAAGCCAAATTACAAATCCGTTGAATTAGCATGGGTTGGCGATTATAATCCTAAAATGATAAAAGTTTATCAGCAAATTGAAGCAACAAAATACAAGACACATATTACTTACAGATACCTTTTTGACAGGAATGCCAGGTTTCAGAGATTTACGAATGAATTACCGGGAAATGCCGACACTGAGAAATAAAAAACATATATTATTTTGAGTTTTATTGGCAATGTAGTAACTTTGCAGACCCCTTATTAAAAATATTAAAATTATACTTATAAAGATGAAAAAGGATTTACATCCAAAGAATTACAGGCTTGTGGCTTTCAGGGATATGTCAAACGGATATACGTTCATAACCCGGTCTACTGCCCCGTCAAAGGAGACGGTCAAGCTTGATGATGGTAAAGAATACCCGCTGATAAAACTTGAAATATCAAATACTTCACATCCCTTTTATACAGGGAAAATGAAATTCGTCGATTCTGCCGGCCGGGTTGATAAGTACTACAGCAAGTATAAAAGTCATATAGAAAAGAAAAAGAAAGAGTAATTTTTTTCTATTAAGGTATTTCATTAGCTCCGTTTTTTTAACAAATAATTAATCCGGAGCTTTTTTTATGTACTTTTGTTATGACTAATACATAAATTAAATTCTGTAGGTGTGGCATTAAAAAATTATATCCTTTTTGATGACAGCAGCTGGAACCGGTTGCTCCCCCTAACCTTCACGAAGCCCATAGCTGAAATCAGATTTGGAATAAGTACTATTAAAGAGAAATGGGAGAATATCCTGGGATCAAAATGTTCGTATCTGACAAAACCTTATCTGCAGGTAAAATATAAAGCTGTTATCAGGGACGAGAATATTCTGATTAACGGTTCTGTCATACCGGGCAACAATTTATTAACTGAAATACATAGCCTCGGCATAAATGAAGTACTTGTCAAAGATGGGGTCATTGTTGCTGTTAACACTACTGATAAAGGTTTAACAGAGATTAATGAGGAAACCTGTAAAACTTGCAGGCACATCCAATCGAAAAGTAATTTTTTAAAGATTAACCATTTATGGGAATTATTTAAACATAATGGAGAAGTTATTGTTAAAGATTTTGAATCTCTGACAAAGGGTAAAAAGTCAGTTGACATATCCGGACAAAACAGGCTGCTTAATCCTGCGAATATTTTTATCGGGGAAGGAGCCAGGGTGGAGTTTGCCACAATAAACGCATCCACAGGTCCGGTTTATATCGGCAAGGACGCTGAGGTGATGGAAGGATCGGTTATTAGGGGTCCTTTTGCCCTGGGTGAGCAGTCCACTTTAAAGATGGGAGCCAGAATTTACGGTCCGACAACTATTGGTCCTTTTTCAAAGGCCGGAGGCGAAGTTAATAACAGTATAATTATGGGATACTCCAATAAAGCACACGACGGATTCCTGGGAAATTCAATCCTGGGGGAATGGTGTAATATTGGAGCAGATACAAACAGTTCAAACCTTAAAAATAATTATGCTTTTATTAAGATGTGGAGTTATATTAGCGAAAAATTTGAAGATACAGGCCAGCAGTTTTGTGGATTAATTATGGGAGATCATTCAAAATGCGGTATTAATACAATGTTTAATACCGGCACAATTGTTGGTGTTAGCACAAATATTTTCGGCTCGGGATTTCCAAGAACCTTCATTCCTTCCTTCTCATGGGGAGGAGCAGGAGGATTCACCACATTCCAGCTGCCCAAGGCCCTGGAAGTTGCCCGGCGTGTTATGGGGAGAAGAGATGTTGAATTGACAGACGCGGATATACAAATTATTGAAGAAGTATTTAAAATGACTTCAAAATACAGGAGGTTTTAGCAAAAGGTCTATATATTATAAGGAAGGGTAAATGAATTATGAGTAAACGTTCAGCAAATGATTTTCGCAATATATATGTAAGTGCTGCAATTAATGAAGACACTGATTTTATTCCCCTTATTTCGGATGAGGATGAGGAAATAATAACAAAAACAGATATACCTGAATCGCTGCCTATACTGCCACTCAGAAATGCAGTATTATTCCCCGGAGTAGTAATACCTATCTCGGTAGGGCGCAACAAATCAATGAAACTGATAAGAGAGATTTATAAAAAAAATAAGATTCTGGGTACGGTTGCTCAAAAAGATGCCAATACTGATGAACCGAAATATGAAGAGCTTTATAAAGTA
>CAZOLY010000042.1:0-17370 GCA_964580815.1 uncultured Bacteroidales bacterium | reverse complement strand
ACTGTAGCACAGATTATCAGAATTCTTGAGATGCCCGATGGGTCAACATCGGTAATTATACAGGGCAAGAAACGCTTTCATATCAGGGAGCTGAAAAAAAGGGAGCCGTATTTTATAGCGAGTGTCGAATCTTTAATTGATAAAAAACCTCTTAAGAAGGATCCTGAGTTTGAAGCTATAGTCAGGTCCTTAAAAGAACTGTCACTTAAGATTATCAAGCTATCCACCAATATTCCTCCCGAAGCATCATTTGCTGTCAAAAATATTGAAAGTTCAGCATTCCTGATAAATTTTATTTGCTCTAACAGTGATATAAAAATCTTGGAAAAACAGAGGCTGCTCGAGATAAGTGAGCTTAAAAAACGTGGCGTTCTCCTGCTCGAATACCTTACACGGGAAGTCCAGATGCTTGAACTTAAGAATGATATACAAACAAAGGTCAAACTGGACCTCGATCAGCAGCAGCGGGAGTTTTTGCTCCACCAGCAGATGAAAACCATCCAGGATGAACTGGGAGGAAGTCCTGTTGACCAGGAGATAGAAGAGCTGAAAGCAAAGGGGAAAAAGAAAAAATGGGATGATACGGTGAGAAAGATATTTGATAAAGAAGTTGATAAGCTGCAGAGAATGAATCCGGCTGCCGGTGAATACTCGGTACAAATGAACTATTTGCAGACACTCATCGATTTGCCGTGGAATGAATATAGTAAGGATAATTTTGATCTTAAGCGGGCACAGAAGATACTTGATAATGACCATTTCGGAATTGAAAAAGTAAAGGAAAGGATATTGGAGCACCTGGCAGTATTGAAGTTAAAGGGAGACATGAAATCACCAATTATTTGTTTGTACGGGCCCCCGGGAGTTGGAAAAACTTCACTGGGCAAGTCTATAGCCAAAGCATTAAGAAGAAAGTATGTACGTATGTCTCTGGGCGGACTTCGTGATGAGGCTGAAATAAGGGGACATCGTAAAACATATATTGGAGCAATGCCGGGGCGTATAATACAGAACATAAAGAAAGCCAAGTCCTCAAATCCTATATTTGTGCTGGATGAGATAGATAAGGTTGGAAATGACTTTCGCGGCGACCCTTCATCTGCTCTCCTTGAAGTATTGGATCCCGAGCAGAACAACTCCTTTTATGATAATTATCTTGAAATGGAATATGACCTGTCCAAGGTGATGTTTATTGCAACAGCCAACACAACCGGCTCCATTAGTCCGGCCCTCTGTGACAGGATGGAACTTATAAATGTCAGCGGGTATTTGCTTGAAGAAAAAATAGAAATCGCCAGGAGGCATCTGATCCCCAAGGAACTTGAAAATCATGGTGTTGACAGGTCTAAAGTTAAATTCTCAAAGAAAGTAATTGAATATATAATTGATAATTTTACGAGGGAGTCGGGTGTCAGGGAGCTGGATAAGAATATTGCAAAAATTGTGAGGATCATAGCCAAGAGAGTGGCGCTGGAAGAGAAGTATAATGTAGACCTCTCTGTTAATGACGTTGACGAAATTCTGGGACCTCCGAGATATCTTAAAGATAAGTACCAGGGAAATGAGTTTGCCGGCGTTGTAACGGGACTGGCATGGACTGCCGTAGGGGGAGAAATATTATTTGTGGAGACAAGTTTAAGCAAAGGGAAAGGAAAACTTACCATTACCGGGAACCTGGGTGATGTTATGAAGGAATCAGCTGTCCTGGCCCTGGAGTATTTGAAGTCGCATTGTGATATGTTTGACCTTAGTGCTGAAATATTTGAAAACTGGAATGTCCATGTTCATATTCCCGAAGGGGCGATACCAAAAGACGGCCCTTCGGCAGGAATAACAATGATAACATCAATGGTTTCTGCCTTTACCCAAAGAAAAATTAAGAGAAGCCTTGCAATGACCGGCGAAATTACACTCAGGGGCAAGGTGCTCCCTGTAGGAGGCATAAAAGAGAAAATACTGGCGGCAAAAAGGGCTTCAATTAAGGAAATAATCCTTTCAGAAGAAAATAAGAAAGATATTAGTGAAATAAATGAAATCTATCTGAGGGGATTAAAATTTCACTTTGTGAATAATATTCTGGAAGTACTGAATATCGCTTTGTTGAAGCAAAAAGTTGATAAACCCCTGAAAATTGTCTGACCTTTGGTCCATTAAATTATATATTTTCATACTTTTGACTGGTGAAAACATTAATAAATAACTATGAAGATGGCTCCTGCTGTTTTTTGGGGAATATTGCTGGTAATTATTGGCTTAAGCATAATATTCCGCATACTATTTGACATAAACCTGTTCAGGGTATTACTTGGAGTAATTTTGATTCTTATTGGAATAAAAATTCTGGTTGGGAATAAGGGTATATTTAATTTCGGTTCTGTTAAGGACGGTGTAATATTCAGTAGCAGAACAATTTCGGAACCACCGGATAATAAGGCCGAATATAATGTTGTTTTTGCCAGGTCAGTGTTTGATTACAGAAAAGTATATTTTAAGAAAGATAAACCTGTAAAGATAAAAATCAACACTATATTCGGGGCAACGGAAATAAAGGTTAATGAGGATTCCCCGGTAAAGATTAAAGTTAATGCTGTTTTTGCAGGCGCAAAATTGCCTGATGGAAACACTGTCGTTTTTGGGTCGGGGGGATGGCAGGGTAACACCTTTGATCCGGGCGGGAATTCTCTGATTATTGAAGCTGATATTGTATTCGGAAGCCTTGAGGTAAAGAGTAATTATTAGTATGTCCTGCCTGATATATTCTATTTTAAAATGCAGTTTTTAAGATTGGCGATTGAATAAAAATGTTTTATATGTTCAATCATGAATCAGTAATAATATGGGATTGGAATGGCACTTTGCTTAATGATGTAAAAATCTGCATTGATATTATGAATCAAATTCTTCACAAGCGCGGATTAGGTAAATTATCAAGAAAGAAATACCAGCGGATTTTTCAGTTCCCCGTGATCGAATACTACAGGCAGCTGGGATTTGATTTTAAAAGGGATTCGTTCGAAAACCTGTCAGTAGAATTTATTGATGCCTATAATAAAAAATTAAAAAACGCAAAGCTGTTTAAGCACTCACTGGATATTCTTAATGAATTTAAGGCCAGGAATTATTTACAGTTAATTATATCGGCAATGCAGCAGGCCAATCTCGAGGAATCTCTGAAAGATAAGGATGTGAGGGAATTTTTTGATTATGTAATCGGACTGGATGATCATTATGCTGACAGTAAGATTGATTTTGCCGTAGACTTCATCAGGAAGAATAATATTTATATTGAAAAAGCTGTTTTAATAGGAGACACAACACATGATTTCGAAGTGGCCCGGGCATTGGGGTGCCAATGCCTTCTTGTTGCCAATGGGCACCAGTCTTATGATAAACTTGCAGTAACAGGAGTGCCGGTAAAAAATAGCCTGAAAGGTATTTTGGAATTTTTTGACAATTAATAAGCTAAAAATTATAAATATGGAAAAGATCGCTATTTTCCCAGGATCCTTTGACCCGTTTACAATCGGTCATAAATCAATTATAACAAGAGCTTTACCTTTATTTGAAAGAATAATAATAGGAATTGGGCATAACATTAACAAAGAATACTATTTTCCCCTGGAAAAAAGAGTTGAATGGATTAAGAAAGTGTTTAAGGATAATTCCAAAGTCGAGGTTAAAACATATAAGGGACTGACAGTTGATTTCTGCAGGCAGGTAAACGCCAGATACATATTAAGAGGCTTGCGGACATCATCGGATTTTGAATATGAAAGGGCGGTCGGACAAATAAACAAAGCTATGTACCCTGACATTGAAACGGTCTTTTTACTTACTATGCCCGAGCATACAGCAATTAATTCGACAATTGTAAGGGATATTATACGTTATGGGGGAGATGCAGGCCTTTTTTTGCCTGACGAAATTAATATTAATGAATAAAACAAAATATATGGGCAGATCATATTGTTTACTGGGATTGTTAATTTCAGCAACATTCTCACTATCGTTTTCCCGGGATGTTATCCTTCATGGAAATGCTCCATCATACACCAGTTGTGAGATAGTGTTCAACAGATATACTGACTGGGTAACAAAAGGGGAGGAAGAAATAGGCAGATGCAAGGTTGATACTAATGGCGATTTCAGAATATCCTTAAATCCGGAGCAAATAACATTTGTCTTTTCTCATCTTGGTATTTATAAGGCTTTCCTTTATGTTGAGCCTGGTAATTCATATGAGATTATACTTCCGGGAAAAGAAGATAAAAGTCCGGAAGATGAGCTTAATCCTTACTTTACAGAATCAAGAATACAACTGGGAACAGCTGATGCCAAAGCCGATGAGATTAATTTTATGATTAGAATGTTTAATGATGCTTATAATCCCTATTATAGTAAACATATAATTAATTTTATTAATAATGATGACTTTTCAGAGTTAAATGCAGATATAGAAAGGATAGAAAAACCGTTTGCCGGTTCAAGGAACAGCTATTTTAATAACTATCGTGAATACAGATATGGATTGTTAAGACACCTTGCATACCAGCAAAAAGCCAGGAGTATTTCAGATGAATATTTCAGAAAAAAGCCTGTTTTATACAATAATCCTGCCTATATGGAGCTTTTTAACCAGGTATACGACAAATATTTCGTATTCTTTGGAATGACAGATAAAGGGAGCAAAATTTATGATGATATTAACACATCAAAAAGTTATTCAGATTTGAAAAGAACTCTTTCGAGGGATAATGTTTTTTATAACGATACTATTACTGAGCTGGTAATTTTACAAAATATATATAACGAGTTTTATAGCGATAATTTTTCACGTACCGGGTTAATTACAATTCTGGATACTTTAATTTCGCAAACCGGTATTCAGCAAAATAAGAAAATTGGAGAAATAATAAAAGCAAAGATAACCAGGCTCCTTTCAGGGTATTATCCCCCGGCTTTTGAACTGTATGATTCAGACAGCAATCTTGTAAGATTGGATGATTTTAAGGGGAAATATGTTTATTTGAATTTTTGTACATCCCAAAGCTATACATGCCTCAGTGAATTTGAACTTCTCGAAGGTATATATGAGAGATATAAGGAAAGGCTTGAAATAGTCACCATAGCTGTCGAAGCTCAGCTGGACACATTCAGGGATTTCCTGAAGAATAAAAACTGGAACTGGAAATTCCTGTTCTATGGTTACCAGCCTCAAATTCTTAAGGAGTATGATATAAGGGCTTATCCTACATATTTTTTAATAGGTCCGGATGGAAAATTGATCTATTCGCCTTCTATTTCACCTGCTGAAAATTTTGAGTCTTTGCTCGTAAAAACAATGAAAGCAAGGGGTGATTTATAATTCAATAAGATTGGCATATCGCAATACATCAACAATTAGCTGGTAAGTATTTTTCGTAACTTCCGCCATTTCCGATTTATCGAACCACCTGACTTCCGTAATATGTTCTTTTATTTGAGGTACGGGGCTGTCTGTGCCTGTATACAGCATTTCAAACCATGTTGTTCTTTTAAGTACATGCTTGTCATTAAGCATATAGGTGTGATATGTTGATAATAAAGGCCGGGTAATTTCTATATTATTAATGCCGCACTCCTCGGTAACTTCCCTGAGTGACGTCTGTTGCAGGTTTTCCTTTCGATCAGCTTTGCCTTTAGGCAAATCCCATTTATCACGGCGTTTTATAATAAGTATCTTCCCATCCCTGTTTTTTACAAGACCTCCTGCAGCGCTAATGTTCAGGTAGCAGGCACGAAAAGAGCTTCGCAATTTGTCAATATCATTATGAAATATATATAATGTATCAATTATTTTTAAACTTCTGTAAAAATCAAGCAAATCCTGTAATTCGCGCTTATTCTGGTACTTATAAAACAATCCATGATTTTTTGTAAAATGTTTTTGAAAATCATCTGTTAAGAAAACTTTCCGATCGTTGAAAAAAACTTTATACATTTGTCACATGAGTATTAGTGAAAAACAAATAGCAAATCTCCTTCTGCAAATTAAGGCAATAAAAATTAATGTTGCAAAACCTTTTCAATGGGCATCGGGTTGGAAATCCCCTATATACTGTGATAACAGGAAAACATTGTCATATCCTCAAATACGAAATGTCATTAAGGAAAATTTTATCAGTATTATTAAAGATAAGTTTGGGGATGTCCAGGCAATTGCCGGTATCGCGACAGGTGCAATAGCTATTGGTGCTATTGTTGCTGACGTATTAAATTTGCCTTTTGTATATGTTCGTCCGGACCATAAAAATCATGGCTTAATGAATTTAATAGAAGGAGAGATTGCAGAGAATCAAAATATTGTAATTGTCGAAGATCTGGTCTCAACAGGAGGCAGCAGCCTGAAAGCCGTAAGTGCACTGCTGGGAAGAAACTGCAATGTATTAGGTATGATTGCTATATTTACCTATCAATTTAAAACTACTGTAAACAGGTTTAATGAGGCCGGCTGCAAGCTATATACGCTGTGTGGTTTTAATTCATTGATTGAAATGGCAACTAAAACAGGATATATAAATGCACAGGAGCTGCGTATTATTAAGCAATGGCATGAAAATCCCGAAAGTTGGGGAACTAATCCGTAAATAAATGATTAAGCTGGAAAGTAAAATAGGGAAAATTAACAGTTCAGAAGAAACAGCATATAAATTTCTCTCAAGCTTCGATAATTTTAAGAAGTTTATCCCCGCGGACAAAATTCAAAACTGGGAGGCTACTGAGGATTCCTGTCATTTTACAATAGATGGTATCGGAGAGACAGGGATGAGGATCATTGAAAAAGAACCTTTTAAGTCAATAAAGATAGCCGGTGAAGAGTCCGGTAAGATTGATTTTAATTTCTGGATTCAGCTTAAACAGGTTGCCGAAAATGACACAAGAATCAGGTTGACAATACAGGCTCAGATTAGTCCTATGTATCAGGTTATAGTAAAGAAATCGCTGCAGACTTTTCTCGATACCCTTGTTGAACATATGGAGAAGATCGATCTTTCAGATTTTAATAAGGGAAGCTGACCTCCTTAAAATTGTATTTTTTTATCTCATTTGCGCCCGTTTTTATTAATATCATGCCGCTTTCTTCAACTTTAACAATTTTGCCCTTAAATTTCCCGTTTTTATCAGTGAAAAAGGTTTTTTTGTTTCTTAAAAACAGATGCCTTTGGTAAGCGGACTTAATTTTGCTGTAGCGGGCACTGTAAAGAAAATTAATCCACTTGTTTAAATATTGTATCAATAACCGGTAAGAATCTTTAATTTCAACAGCCTTCTTCAGTTCCAGGCATACTGAAGTCGGATTAGGGGCATTGCTTTTGAATTCTGTCTGGTTAAGATTAATCCCAATTCCGATAACCGAGCTGGCAATGATGTTATTTTTTATGGCATTTTCAATTAAAATTCCTCCAACCTTCCTGTTATGAATGTATATATCATTAGGCCACTTTATCTTGGAATTTAGTGACAGATGTGATAGAAATCCGGCTATTCCAATTGATATGCTCATGGACAGGTAAAATTGCTTCTGCACCTGAAGAAATGCCGGATTTATAACAATACTTAAAGTCAGGTTTTTCCCTTTTTCACTTTCCCAGTAACCGCCTTTTTGTCCTTTCCCTTTTGTCTGAAAATCTGCCAAAATTACAGTTCCTTCTTTTACAGTACTTTTTTTGATAAGCTTCTTTGCATAATCGTTTGTTGAATCAATGGCATCAAGCTCTATCAGGTTATTGCCGATGGTTACATCCTTCATGTCATCAAAATTCATGAATCATTATTGAAAAATAATTTATTTGGTATTGTTATTGTTAACATAAATATGGCCTAAGATAATTAATTAGGGATATTAAACGTTGCAAAATTATAGATTTATAATATTTTTAGTAAAAGGATTTATTTCACTACATTTGTGTTGAATATTCATTAATTCATTGAGGATTAATTTGACAAGCACTGGATTATTATTAGATACGATAATAAAGGGAATATTTGAAAAAAAAGGGAAAGAGGTTATAAATATAGATTTAACAAGACTGAATTATTCAATTTGTGATAACTTTGTTATATGTCATGGTGATTCGAGAACGCAGGTAAATGCCATAGCTGATGCAATAGAAGAGAAAGTTGATAAGGTTCTGAATATCAAGCCAGGGCATATTGAAGGAAAGGAAAATGCACAATGGGTGCTGATTGACTTTGTCTACATAGTAGTGCATATTTTTCAGGAACAATACAGGGATTATTACAAGTTAGAGGAACTATGGGGTGATGCGGATATCACAAAAATTGAGGACGAATAAACATTAATATTAAGTTCGATGGAGGAAAATAAAGAGAAGAAACAGGATTGGCCTAAAAAAGACCAGAATAAGGGGCAGCCAAATAATAAAAAGCCGAAGTTCAATGTATTCTGGATTTACGGGCTTATAGGGATTGCTTTTGCATCTATGTTTTTTCTTGAAAAAGGTAAAAAGCCTGTTGAAACAAACTGGCAGGTCATAAAAAATGAGTTTTTATCAAAGAATGAGATAGACAGAATAGTAATTGTAAATAAATCATTCGTCGAGATATATATAAAGCCTGAGTTCCTGGTGCCGCCAAAGCATAGCAGGGTCCTGAACAGGGGATTTGGCAACTTCGCGCGTACCGGCCCTCATTACAGATTTACAATAAGTTCGGTTGAAACGTTTCAAAAATGGCTGGATGAAGCGCAGGCTAACATGCCCGAAGATCAAAAGATTTTTCCTGAGAGTGAGCAAAGACGTGATTTTGGAGAAATGTTCAGCTGGATAATACCGATCATTATACTTATAGCTATATGGCTGTTTATATTCCGCAGGATGAGCGGGGCCGGAGGAGGATCAGGCGGATCAACAAACATATTTAATGTCGGTAAATCAAGGGCAAGGATTTTTGATAAAGAATCAAATGTAAAAGTAGATTTCAAGGATGTGGCCGGACTGGAAGAGGCGAAGACAGAAGTTATAGAGATAGTGGATTTTTTAAAGAAACCAAAGAAATATACTGATCTTGGAGGCAAAATACCAAAAGGCGCATTGCTGGTCGGACCTCCGGGTACGGGGAAAACACTACTTGCTAAAGCTGTGGCCGGAGAAGCACATGTTCCGTTTTTTTCAATATCAGGATCAGATTTCGTGGAAATGTTCGTGGGGGTGGGGGCATCAAGAGTAAGGGATCTTTTTAAGCAGGCTAAAGAAAAAGCCCCTTGTATTGTATTTATTGATGAAATCGATGCAGTTGGCAGGGCCAGGGGAAGAAATCCGAACTTTGGAGCAAATGATGAAAGAGAAAATACGCTAAATCAGCTACTTACAGAAATGGACGGGTTTGCAAGCAATGCAGGAGTTATTATTCTTGCTGCCACAAACCGGGCCGATATACTTGACAGGGCCCTGTTAAGGGCAGGCAGGTTTGACAGGCAGATTCATGTTGAATTGCCTGATCTTAATGAGAGGGAAGAAATATTTAAAGTCCATATTAAACCAATCAAATATGAAAAGGACTTAAAAATGGACTTTCTTGCCAAGCAAACACCCGGATTTTCAGGCGCTGATATTGCCAATGTATGTAACGAGGCCGCCCTCATTGCAGCCCGTAAAAATAAAAAAATTGTCCAGCGCCAGGATTTCCTGGATGCAATAGATAGAATTGTGGCCGGACTGGAAAGGAAAAATAAAATTATTACCCCTGAAGAAAAACGTACTATTGCTTTTCACGAGGCAGGCCATGCAACAGTCAGCTGGCTGCTTGAATATGCTAACCCGCTGGTCAAAGTTACCATTATCCCAAGAGGGAAGGCCCTTGGGGCTGCATGGTATCTTCCCGAAGAAAGGCAAATAACAACCAAGGAACAACTATTGGATGAAATGTGTTCGGCATTGGGAGGAAGGGCCTCTGAATACATAAACTTTAACCGGATATCCACCGGAGCATTAAATGACCTTGAAAAAATAACCAAACAGGCCTATGCGATGGTATCGTATTTCGGACTTAGTGATAAGGTAGGAAACCTGAGCTTTTACGATTCAACCGGACAAACGGAGTATTCCTTTACAAAGCCTTATAGTGAGCAAACAGCAGAACTAATTGACAAAGAGGTTAGTCAGCTTGTTGATGAGCAATATCAAAGAGCCGTAAATATATTAAAAGAACATAAGGAAGGTCTGGCAAAACTTGCCGCTCTTTTGCTTGAGAAGGAAGTGATCTTCAGTGAAGATCTGGAGAAAGTGTTCGGCAAAAGAAATTTTGGAAAACCTTCGGTACATGACGATAATGGAAAAACAATCTCATCTGCCAAACCTCAAACCAAAGTAAAATCAACGGGTCCGAAAACATCAAGGTCAGCCAAAGCAGCAAGGAGACAGGAGAGCACTAAAAAATCTGCTTAAACGGTAAAAAATTGAATAATCTTATAAAAAGACTAATTACCGCTGCAGTTTGTCTTATTTTAATAATAGGCTGTTTACTTTCAGGTAAGTATACTTATTTCCTTATTTCTTTTACAATTAATTTATTAGGCCTGTATGAATTTTTTAAAATCGTACCAGGCAAAAATATTGATCCTGTCAAATACCTGGGAATTACCTTTGGCTCAGTTCTGTTTATCCTATCTTTTGCAATATCTTCGGGCATGTTTAATAACCAGCTATACCTGGTATTGATCCCTCTTGTCCTGTCAGTATTTATTTTTGAGCTATTCAGGAATAAGGCCAATCCGGTTATTAATACTGCCGTTACATTGCTCGGGATAATTTATATATCACTGCCTTTATCAATCTTAAATTATTTTGTTTTTCCTGCCAGCAATGCATATGAATATGCATACGGAATTCTCCTGGCATATCTTATTCTTATATGGACAAACGATACTGCAGCATATTTTACAGGTATAACTATTGGCAAACATTTGCTTTTTAAACGCATATCGCCTAAAAAAACCTGGGAGGGATTCATCGGGGGTTCACTGATTACTTTTGCCGTTGCATGGGCTATTTCAGGAGTATTTAATACTTTAAACCTAACAGACATGATGGTATTTGCCGGCATAGTTTCTTTAATCGGAGTGGCAGGAGATCTTACTGAATCGATGTTCAAGAGAAGCATAAGTGTGAAAGATACGGGAGCCCTTCTTCCAGGACATGGGGGTATTTTAGACAGGATAGATTCGATATTGCTGACATCTCCTTTTATATTTATTTACCTCGAATTGTTTAAAAAAATATGAAAATCCACAGGCAAGGCCATAAAATTATTTTGTTCATATTTATTGTATATGTTGTTGTTGTTTTTTCAGTTTTCAATTATATAAATAACCTTATTATTCCGCTATTACTGGTGATTCTCTTTTCTTTTTTCCTGTTGCTGATAATCTGGTTTTTCAGGGTTCCGCGAAGGGTGATGACCACTGATGAAAATCTCATTTATTCTCCTGCCGACGGTAAAATAGTAGTCATTGAAGAAACAAGGGAACAAGAGTATTTCAGGGACAACAGAATTCAGATATCCGTATTTATGTCTCCTTTAAATGTTCATGTAAACTATTATCCCATAAGCGGGATTATTGAGTATTTTAAATATAATAAAGGGAAATACCTTGTTGCCTGGCATCCCAAGTCATCTGCTGAGAATGAGCGTGCAGCCGTGGTTATAAGGAATAAGAAAAACATAAGTATTATGGTCAGGCAGATTGCAGGGGCTGTAGCACGAAGGATATTAACCAATGCCGCAGAGGGCGACGCAGTAAAGCAGGGTGAGGAGCTGGGATTTATCAGTTTCGGATCAAGGGTCGATATTCTTCTACCTCCGGGAATTAAAATATTAACATCCCTGAATTCCAAAGTGAGAGGGAAAAAAACAGTTATTGCACGCTTTGAATAAAAAGGAACAGACCCCGGGGTCTGTCCCTTTCTTGTTTACCTTTAACGTGAGATGATCAGCTTTTTAACATCCATCACCCCCTTATTATCCACAATTCTTAATATATATAAGCCATTATTAAGGTTATCCGTATTAAAATGATACAAATCGTTTCCTCCCTGTAACTGGACAGAATACACCAGCTTACCCATATTATTATACAATTCCATTTTGTATTTTTTGTTAAGGGGCTGGTTAAATTTAATATAGGCAATATCATTTGCAGGATTTGGAAATATAAGCATTTTCATCTCCTGGTTAATATAATTGGCATCACCTATTGACGAATAATAATCACTTTTATCAATTGCCGCCTGGTAGATTTCCCCGGTGCTTTCATCCTGAACAAAAGCCACAACCCTTATCTCATCCGCATCAAACACATTTTTGAAGGTCCATGAATAATTTACCGTTTCCTGATCTTCCGGTGCCCAGCTTCTGATATAACTTGTGCCTGAAGGATTAGGCAATATGGTTTTTACTACGCTTTCATATATTTCTTCTTCATTTTCTTCTGTTATCTGTGTAATTTCTCTTTCAATAATTGCAATATAGAGAGTAATATAACTTTGCGGGATATTTTCCAGTGCGGTTAATGAACATTCTACATTAATTGAATTACCCGTATTATCAGTATTTAGTAATAATTCAAACTTAGGATCCTTAAGTGACTGCGTATCCACGACAATTTCTTCAAGAGGCCTGAGGTCATAATCAAATTTATAGGCAGAAGTTATGCCGCCGTCCATAAATGTATATGGTATGGATGACAGGCCATAGTATGCTTCCCTTGAACCGTTTGCTGAAGGATTATGAAGATAAAACGGGTCGCCGTCAGGGAAAGATGTATGATACTGGAGGTCGATAACATCATTGGAATGGTTAACCAGATTGTTAATTATTATATCGGCTTCCTTGCATTCAATATCTCCTGTATTTGTAAAATGTTCAAGCAGTACTCTTTTTTTCCTTTCTCCTATCCAGATGTCGTCAAAAGCAATACCGTTATTGTTGATTGCTGTTCCGTCTGAGGCATAAGCAATTCTGAACTGAACATCTGTCATTCCTTTAATATTATCTAATTTGTGACGTGCTTTTTTCCAGTTACTGTCCGTTATCTTTGACCAGCCGACACTGTTATCGCCGGGCTTGACAGCGATATTAAATTCATTGTACCAGTTTATTCCGTCGAGATAGTCACCTACGTTGTGCCATGTTACGGAGTTATCGGTCGTATATTGTAAAACAGCAGCGTCCCTTTTCTGGTCAAATAATCTCCATATATCAAGTTTAATCATAGGTTTCTTTGTGTCCCTGAAGTCAAAGCAGGGGCTGGTGACCCATGATTTTTCCCTTAGGGCCGGGCTTGTTTCTATATTGGTGTACCAAGCACCGGTTCCTGATGCCGCTCCTGAAAATCCTTCCCCGGGCTCTCCGTATGTCCAGCTGTTCGTACTGAAGGATTCATTATTGATATAATAAGAATACCATCCTGCTACTCCCTGTTCGAAATCCTCAAAATACCCATACTGCGCCTCTACCGTTCTCCGTAAATGGAGGGTTTTTACGATGGTATCGATACAACCGTATTCGGTTTTAGCAATAAGTTCTACGTCATAATTGCCGTATTTGGAATATGTATATGCAGGGGCCTTGTTGAATGAAATACTGGAAGTCCCGTCATGATAGAATTTCCACCTTGTGCTGGTGATATTTCCCTGATCACTTATTGATGTGTTAGTAAAATGAATCGGTATGCCGCTGTGAAAACATTCGCTTCCCCATTCGAAATCTGCCACAGGGATATCCCCGAAATTGATAACGGTGGCCTTTAATGACTGACATTGCTTGTCTGTTTTTGCTGTCAGGCTGACCTGCTTTGTCCCTGAGCTGGTGAATACATGTTTTGGATCCTTAAGGGTGCTGATATTATTTTCGAGGCTGTTTGGATCACCGAAATCCCATCGCCATGACGTAACAGGATCGACGGAGGTGGTTGTATTGGTAAACACTGTAGAATCACCTGTCCCTATAGCCAGGCATATATCATCAACAAGGAAACCTATCTCAGGTGATTTATTGATAGTCGCAGTATCGAAGGTTACCCTCGAACATCCCTGGGGTGTAGTATAGGAATAAAAAATTGTATCGACACCTGCAGATGCAATCAAGGGAACAAAGTAGAATCCGCTGGCAGGATTGCCTGTCACCGAATTTCCATAGAATATTCCTTCGCTAACATTACCATTTAGCTTCACATTGGCGTGGTTACTGCAGTATGTGTGCTCTGTAAAACCGATAATAAATATCTCATCAACATACTGTACTTCAAACTCTTCAGTGACTCCAAAGCTGGTGCCGTTACTTTTTGAATATGTAACCTCGAATGTCCCTTGCATCAGTTCTGCAGGTGATATTACAGCAGTGTTATCGCCGTTGTCCACCAGTCCGATCCCCCCTTCAATGGTAAACATTCCTGTATCGTTAAAAACATTTACACCTTGGATAGTAAAGGGCATGCTGTTATAGCAATAGAATTTCTTATTGTTCGGGAACCTTATGGATGCCGTTTTTTCAAGCACGTACACTTCTGCTGTATCCCTTCCGTAGCAACCGGTCACGGGGTCCTGGTAGGCGTAAATAATTCTGTGGGGAGGGTCATCCTCTTCCGTTATTCCGGCCCACCCCGGGAGGAAAAACATAGTGTCATTACCCAATATTAGTCCGGGCCCCGAAAAAGTACCATCTTCGGGATCCCCGAAAATAGGCACAGGGGCATCATTATTGCTGTATGTCTGCTGCAATCCGGATAGCGTAACATGAGGAGCAGGCAGAACAGATACATTTACAACTCCTGAAACCGTTCCGGGGCAATATTTATCCGTTACACTGACCAAAGTATATTGAGCGGTGGTATCCGGATTAATAGGAACCATCCGGGGACTGGTCAATACATTGTTAACCGGAACAGATATATCCGATACAGGGGTAAGTTCCCTGTAAGTAAAATTCCAGGGTGATGTTCCTGTAAGGGCAACTATTATGTTGGTAGCCGTTCCTTCACACATCGCACCGCCTCCTGTCAAATGCGCCGTAGGAAGTGAGCGGTAATATACATGTGCCGAGCCTGCTGTCCTGCCTGTACAAATAGCATCCTCAACGCTTACAAGCTCGTACAGCCCCGCGGTTAAACCGTTTAATGTATACGATGTTACTGCAATACCTGTAACGGTAACCGGATTAATACCGTTGACCGTATAGGTAAACCGCCACGGCAGTGTCCCTTTGTCAAGTGTTACGGTTATGGGGGCAATGTCGCCCTGACATATGGTGTCTGTCCCTGAAATTGTTGCATGTGGTGAGGCAAGATAAGTTATATCCACATAACCTGACCCTGTGGTATTTCCGGTACAATGTTTATCTGCCAATGCTATTATCCTGTACCTTCCATTCCTTCTCACATTAAACAGAAACGGGTCGTCCATAACCTCCGTATATATTGTGTCGCTTATACCGGTAGGCCTGTCAAGGGTGAAGGTCCATGGTGCTTCCCCTGTAAAATTTGCATTTATAATGCCGGTTGATATCCCGTCATCACAGATATCGGTCTGGATACCCGTTAACAGTACCGTGACTGGTGGGAAGTTGCTTATTGTTATGCTCCCTGTGATTTTTACATCTGTATACCTGCTGTCAGATACCGATACAAGCTCATAAACCCCGGGAATATCAGTAAGTATTATTCTTTCATCTTCGCTGATATTACTTATCGTGTGGCTGCCGGTACCGTCAATTGTATAGGTCACTGACCACGGGGGGTTATCCCCGATATAGCTAAAAGTAACTTCAGCCTCTTCACCGGCACATATTGTGTCTGTTCCTGAGATTGTAACAGATGGCAAATGGCTTATGGGGCCATACCATATACTCTGTACAGTATCGCCACGCAGTGAACCTGCACTTGCTGCAAGTGATACTTTAACACTTATGTATTTATGATTATCACTAGTGTTTATTGTATAAGTCTTGTGAGTTGCACCGGCAATAGCTGCCTGGTGGAGTCCCGATGCATTATCAGCTCTAAACCACTGATAATAATGATTAGCAGGATTTTCAGGATTACCTTCGAGATCAAAATAATTAAAAGCAGCAGTGTCAGTCTGATTCAGGGCTTTGGCTCCTGCAATATGCAGATCCAGGGCAGTCGGACCCGCATTAATATATTGCCAGCTGCTGTTATAGATAAACGGAGATATTGCACCCTTATTATCTGCCGGCTTTACGCCAAAACTCAAATAATTGCCGCCATCTATATATTTGGTTGTATAGTTTTTATTAATGGCACCTGCAATTAAAACCGGGTTAGTACCGTCAGGATACTGCGACCTGTACCACGTATAGGTAGAAATTCCCTCGGGATCACTTTCAGGATCGTTATAACCGTATATGCCGGTTAAGTAAGAATAGACGGTATGACTGCCCGAGATATTAACATTATATGCAACAGGAGGGTCATTTTCTCCAATAATATTAATGTTTCGGGATATCATATTGCTGATAATATCTCCGTCACTGATAATAAATGTAACCGTTCTTTGAAGGGTTGTAATGTTGAGTATATTCTTATTCCTGTACCTGACATTACGTAATGCTGTCTGGTAATTTGCCTTTGTTGTGCTGCCGGTCAATGTCAGTGTGCCTGTAAACTGGCTCCACGAACTTGTTATAAAAGCGGTATTGGTGAAAATTAAGGTATCTTCAGTATTTATATAATTGCCGGTAATTTGTATGGTTGCCGATTCAATATTGCTGTCATCGGGATCCCTGACCAGTATCGTTGCCGTTATGGGAACTGCCGCGGCTCCCTCGGTATAACTCAGGGGAGTTAATTCAATTCCCGAGAGCGCAGGGGGGTCATTTACCCATGTTATGCTTATATTTCGTGTCTGGGTGTTGCTGCTGCTAATACCGTCATTCACCCTGAATGTCACTGTCCTTGCAGTTAACGAAGGATTGCCGGTATTTGTATTTATATATGAAACATTACGTAATGCTGCCTGGAAATTTGCTTTTGTATCGGGACCTGTTAATGTCATCTGTCCGGTTCCATCATTCCACACACCTGTTATCCCGGGCATATTTGTAAATACCAGGGTATCTTCAGCAGGAAGATAGCTGCCGGTTATCCGCACCGTTGCATAAGCAAGGCTGTCGTTATCAATGTCCGTTATCACGATCGTGTTTGTAACATGCAGGGGACCCTGGTCTTCGGTGTAAGAAAGCGGGGTAGTTTCAATGCCTGACAGCACCGGCAGATCATTGACACCGACAACAGCAATACTTTTTATCGGTGTATTACTGTTGGCATCCCCGTCATTCACCGTAAAAGTTGCAACT
>CAZOLY010000041.1:17140-20431 GCA_964580815.1 uncultured Bacteroidales bacterium | reverse complement strand
GTTTGGAACAGCCAGATAATATGATTGTTTACAAAGAACCGGAAATATTAAACCTCAAACCGGGAAAAATATATATTTTTGCATGCCGGAAACCGGAACTATAACATCAAAGCATGTTTTCACTGGATAAAATATTGAGGAAGAACATAAAAAACCTTACCCCCTATTCGTCAGCAAGGGATGAATATTCGGGAACAGAGGCCGTATTCCTTGATGCGAATGAAAATCCGTTTAACGGCCCTTTTAACAGGTATCCCGACCCCCTGCAAACAGAAGTAAAAAAAAGAATCTCCCGGATAAAGGAGATAGAGCCGGATAATATTTTTCTCGGGAACGGAAGCGACGAAGCAATAGACCTGCTCGTGCGCGCCTTTTGCGAACCGCGGATAGACAATATTGTTTCCGTTGAACCGTCATACGGTATGTATGAGGTCTGTGCCACTATAAACAATGTGGAATTTAAAAAAGTACTGCTCACCGAAGACTTCCAGCTGAAAACCGAAAATATACTGAGAACAATAAATAAGAACACAAAGCTTATATTCCTGTGCTCTCCCAACAACCCTACGGCCAACTCTTTTAAAAAGCAGGATATAATAACAATCATGCAGAATTTCGACGGACTGGTAATTATTGATGAAGCATATATTGACTTCTCCACGCATGACAGCCTGCTGTCGGTTTTGGATGAACATAAGAACCTTGTTATCCTTCAGACATTCAGCAAGGCATGGGGACTGGCGGGTATAAGGCTGGGAATGGCATTTGCAGATAACGAAATAATTAATGTGCTGAACAAAATCAAGTTCCCCTACAATATTAACAGTCTGACGCTTGAAAAAGCCACTGAGGCCCTGATTAACGACAGGGCAAAAAAAATATGGATAAACGAAATATTGAAAGCCAAAGAGGTGCTGATGGACGGACTGGCAAATATTCCTGTAGTCACCAAAGTTTACCCCTCAGATTCGAATTTCATACTTGTAAGGGTCAGCTCCGTAAAGAACATATATAAATACCTGGTCGACAAGAAAATAATTGTACGTGACAGGTCTAACATTATATTATGCGAGGGATGCCTCAGGATCACAGTGGGGACAAAAGATGAAAATTCCCTGCTCCTGGATGCACTAAAAGAATATGTTTAAGATATATTTATACTTATGAAAAAAGTATTATTCATAGACAGAGACGGAACACTGATAAAAGAACCACCTGACGAACAGGTCGATTCGCTGGAAAAACTTGAATTTGTACCCAAGGTATTCCGGAACATGTTTCTTATAAAACAGAACCTTGATTATGACCTGGTGATCGTAACCAACCAGGACGGACTGGGTACCGGTTCCTTTCCCGAAGATAAGTTCCGGCTCGTACAGGATAAAATGCTAAAAGCATTTGAAAACGAAGGGATAGTGTTCGATGATGTGCTGATCGACAAATCATTTCCGCATGATAATGCCTCCACAAGGAAACCAAAAACAGGGCTCCTGGAAAAATATACCGGCGGCATTTATGATCTGCAGGGCTCCTACGTTATAGGGGACCGCCTGTCTGATATCGAGCTGGCAAAAAACCTGGGTACAAAAGGTATACTGTTCTCCGGTACATATAAATGGGAGGATATAAAGAAGAGCGGGCTTGAAAACCATTGCTCTCTTATTTGCAGCGACTGGGATAAGATATATGAGACCGTGGCTCTCGGGCAGCGCCATGTTAAAGCAGAAAGAAAGACAGGCGAAACAAGCATAGTAACCGAAATAAACCTCGATGGGTCCGGCAGGTCGGAAATAGAAACCGGACTGGGATTTTTTAATCATGTGCTGGAACAGATCCCAAAGCATGCAAATATAGACCTCAAATTGTCGGTTAAGGGCGACCTGGAAGTTGACGAGCACCATACCGTCGAGGATACGGCTATTGCCCTGGGTGAGGCCATATTTAAGGCCCTGGGCGAGAAAAGGGGAATTGAAAGATACGGGTTTGTGCTGCCCATGGATGATTCGCTGGCCCGCGTCGTAATGGACTTCTCGGGACGAAGCTGGCTGGTGTGGGAAGTGGAATTTGCGCGCGAGAAGATCGGAGAAGTGCCTACGGAAATGTTCTTCCACTTTTTCAAGTCCTTTTCGGATGCCGCAAAATGCAACCTCAATATCAAGGCAGAAGGTAAAAATGAACATCACAAAATTGAGGCTGTATTCAAGGCCTTTGCCAGGGCAATAAAAATGGCCGTTAAAAGGGACGTATTTAACATGGAAATACCCACTACAAAAGGACTATTATAAGTGAATGTTGTTATTATAAAATATAATTCCGGAAATATCAAATCTGTCGATTATGCGCTGCAAAGGTTGGGGCTTACACCTGAAATAACCAATGATCACGCTAAAATAATGTCAGCTGACAAGGTTATCATTCCCGGAGTGGGAGAAGCCAGCTCTACAATGCAATATCTGAAAAAGAACAACCTTGATAAGCTTATAAAGGGACTTAAGCAGCCCTTGCTGGGAATCTGCCTCGGCATGCAACTGCTATGCAAACATTCGGAAGAAAACAATACCGAATGTATAGGTATTTTTAATGAAACAGTAAAAAAATTTGTGCCCGGGGCGGGCATGGAAAATATTACAAAAGTGCCGCAGATGGGATGGAACAAAATATATAACCTTAAGGAAGGTTTATTTGATGCAAAAATGGAGGACACTTATGTCTACTTTGTCCATAGCTATTACGTGACAAGGGGAGAAAATACGGCTGCTTTGTGTGATTACATTATACCGTTCAGTGCCGCTCTGAACAGGGGTAATGTTTATGCAACCCAGTTCCACCCTGAAAAAAGCGGCAAAACAGGGGCGAAAATACTGGAAAACTTTATCAGGCAATGATAGAAATTATCCCGGCAATAGATATCATTGAAGGCAAGTGTGTGAGGCTCGAACAGGGTGAGTATTCGTCAAAAAAAATATATAACGAAGATCCTGTCGAAGTAGCAATGGCTTTTGAGGAGTCGGGACTGAAACGCCTCCACATCGTTGACCTCGACGGTGCCAAAGCAAACAAAGTTAAAAATATCAGGGTGCTTGAACAGATAGCATCAAAAACAAAGCTGGTTATTGACTTCGGGGGAGGAATAAAAACTGAAGCCGACCTGAAGAAAGTGTTTTCAGGAGGCGCCGCATATGCAACAATTGGCAGCATAGCCGCTAAAGACCCGTCAGTATTTAAAACATGGCTGGACAGGTACGGAAGTGACCGGATAATACTGGGAGCCGATGTGAAGGATTACAGAAT
>CAZOLY010000041.1:0-17040 GCA_964580815.1 uncultured Bacteroidales bacterium | reverse complement strand
GGCGATCCCGTGGAAATGGGTTCAAAATACTCCGATGAAGGTGCCGACGAACTCGTTTATCTCGATATTACCGCCAGCCATGAGAAAAGGAAGCTTTTTGCAGACCTTGTAAAGGATATAGCAAAACACCTTAATATACCTTTCACAGTCGGCGGAGGCATTAATGAAATTAAGGATGCTGAAATACTGCTTAGCGCCGGAGCTGACAAACTTACAATAAACTCTTCGGCTGTGAGGACACCCGAATTGATTAATGAGATTGCAGAAAATTTCGGAAGCCAGTTTGTTGTTGTAGCAATTGACGCCCAGCTTAAGGATAACAGGTGGACTGTTTTTGTTAACGGAGGAAGAATACCTACTGAAAGGGAATTATTCTCGTGGGCAAAAGAGGCGGAGAACAGGGGCGCCGGAGAAATCCTTTTTACTTCGATGAACCACGATGGCACAAAGAATGGATTTGCATGCGAAGCTCTCGCCGCCCTGTCAGAATCACTGGCCATTCCAGTTATTGCATCGGGAGGTGCAGGGAAAATGGAACATTTTGCGGAAGTATTCACTCTCGGTAAAGCCGATGCGGGTCTCGCAGCAAGCATATTCCACTTCAACGAGATCCCCATTCCTCAATTAAAAAGTTATCTTAACGATAAAAATATACCTGTGCGTATCTGATAAATATTAACCTGTTAAAACCAAAAAATGGATCAGGATTTAAACACACAAAAAATAAGTTTCCTTGTTTATTTGCAGGACCTTATAGACAAGCGAAAAATTGAGCTGCCCGAAGGATCATATACTTCGGTGCTGTTCAGGAAAGGGCTGGATCATATAGCCAAAAAGGTGGGTGAAGAAGCAACGGAACTGGTTATTGAGTCGTGCAAAAAGGACAACGACGACCTCTTTTTAAATGAGGCTGCAGACCTTTTTTATCATCTTTTGGTATTACTCTCTGCGAGGGGTTGCAGAATAGAGGATGTTGTCGGGATTTTAAGACAGCGCCATAAATAAAGGATAGCTGTTACAGCTTGTTTATCCTGTTAATGAACTCCTTGTTAGGAATAAATCCGAGAGTGTCTTCAGAAAATTCAGGCTTAATGCGGCTTACAAAGTACATATCCACTTTGCCAATATTCTTGGCTTCAATTTTACCCCTGTAATCACATTCAAAGAAGTCCTTTATATGTTTGTAGGTTGACCCCGAAATGTTTACCATGCCCACATGCCCTGCCTGCTCCATCCTGCTGGCTATGTTTACCGTATCTCCCCATATGTCGTAGGCAAATTTCTTCCTCCCCACAACACCCGCTACCACCGGTCCGGTATGTATTCCAAGCCTTAACTCCCAGACCGATAAATTATTCAGCACCTTCGAATCGTTTAGGAAATTCATATAATTCTGAATCTCAAGCGATGCCAGAACAGCATCAAAGGGGTTACTCTTATTCCTTAATGGCAGTCCGCCCGCAAACAGGTAGGCATCACCAATGGTCTTTATCTTCTCAAGGTAATGCTTGTCAATTATCGAGTCAAACTTTGCAAAGTATGTGTCGAGAATATTAACAAGGTCTTTGGGCTCCAGCTCCTTGCTTATTTTTGAAAACCCTTTAAAATCGAGAAAAACCACACTTACCATATTATAATGCCGTGTCCCTGCCTTCCCCTTGCTTTTTAGCTGCCTGGCGATTTCAAAAGGTAAAATATTCAGCAATAAGGTCTCTGACTTATTCTGCTCCTCCTCAATAAGCTGTTTCTGAATATTAATTTCTTTCTTTTGTTCTTCAAGCAATGCATTTGCTTTCTCGAGATTCTCCTTTATTAAAACCATACGCCTGTTCTGCTGATTAAGCTCTTCTTCCTTCTTCTTCATAAGGGTTATGTCGGTCTCAATAGCTATGAGCTTATCGATCTTGTCATCATGATTTACCCTCGGCTGGATGTATGTTTGCAGCCACCTGTCCTCACCCGTTCTTGTCTTTATCTTGTTGATATAGCTTACAGGCTCTTTTTCCTTGACACACTTGCTGAACAGATTTAAAATATCTGTCCGGTCACAAAGGCTGAAAATTGTACTGCCAAACCTGTCTTTAAACTCCTCCAGCTTATATCCGTGCAGGTTTCTGAACCCGTCATTTGCCCACTCAAGTTCGCCATTAGTATTAATCAGAATAAAAGAATTCTGAAGACTATGGGGTATCATTGCTCTTTTTTCAAGCTCGTCCTTTTCAGCCTGGAATTGTTCCAGGGATTTTTTTGCATTATTAAGTGCCTCCCTGACCTCCAGAGCTTTACTTACCCTCAATATAAGCTCAGCATTTTGCACAGGACTGCCAACGTAATCGGATGCCCCTGCTTTAAATGCATCACCCGGAGCATTCTGATTATCCGGGGCAGTAATTAAGATCACAGGTATATCTTTGGTGGTCTCTTCTTTACGAATCTTTTTGAGAGTCTTCAGGCCTTCACCCGGGGGCTTACAGTTATCGAGCAAAACCAAATCAGGCATGTTTTTGAGTACCGCCTCAAATCCATCATTAACATTGGCGGCATTAATAATTTTATAATTTTTATCAGCGGACAGGAGGATTTTTTTTATTGATTCCCTGCTATCCTTATTATCATCTATCACCAGAACTTTAGATCCCATAAAAACTATAATATAGTATTAACAGACAAACCGCCAATTAAATGTAATAATAAATTTTCAATTTATTTAATATAAAATATACTAACCACTAACTTATACGTGAATTGAAAAATATTGTTATTAATAAAAAAAAGGCCCGGCATATAAATTATTACCGGGCCTCATATAATGGATAACAAACAGTATGTTTATATAAATTGTTTCATGGTTGTTTTAATAATCCCCAGGGTATCATACAACTGTTTCTGTGTTATAACCAAAGGAGGCGCAAACCTGATAATATGATCATGTGTAGGCTTGGCTATCAATCCGTTTTCTTTCAATGCAAGGCAAACATCCCATGCTTTTTTACCTGCCTTTGGCTTAATAACCATCGCGTTAAGCAACCCTTTTCCACGCACCTGTTGTACCATTTCAGATTCCGCTTCTACCTTTTTCAATTCATCCCTGAAAATCTTTCCCAGTTTTTCGGCATTCTCTGCAAGCTTCTCATTCTTAATTACTTCCAGCGCCACAATACCGACCTTTGAAGCCACAGGGTTACCTCCGTATGTGGAGCCGTGCTCCCCGGGTTTAATACATAACATTATCTCATCACTGGCAAGGACCGCAGAGATTGGATAAACACCCCCCGATAAAGCCTTGCCCAGTACCAGTATATCGGGATGCACATCCTCATGATCACAGGCCAGCATTTTACCCGTCCGTGCTAGTCCGGATTGGATCTCATCGGCAATGAATAATACATTCTTTTCCTTGCATAAATCATAGGCTTTCTTCAGATAGCCCTCATCGGGTACATAAACTCCTGCCTCACCCTGGATCGGCTCGACAATGAAACCTGCTACATCCGGATCCTCAAGTTCCTTTTTTAAAGCTTCAATATTATTATACGGGATAATTGTAAATCCCGGTGTAAATGGACCGTAACCCTTATATGAATCAGGATCCGTTGAAATTGAAATAATTGTAATCGTCCTGCCGTGAAAATTGTTTTCACATGCAATAATTTTTGCTTTATTCTCAGCAATTCCCTTTTTCTCATATGCCCACTTCCTGCATAATTTTAATGCTGTCTCGACACCTTCAGCCCCCGTATTCATTGGCAATACCCTGTCATATCCAAAAAACCCTGTAATGTATTGCTCAAACTCACCCAGGCAATTATTATAAAAAGCCCTTGAAGTAAGTGCAAGCTTCTTTAATTGCCTGATAAGCGCACTTACTATTTTGGGATGATTATGTCCCTGGTTCACCGCTGAATAAGCTGAAAGGAAATCGTAATACTTCCTGCCCTCCACATCCCATACAAATACACCCTTACCTCTTTCAAGGACAACCGGAAGCGGGTGGTAGTTATGTGCTCCAAACTTTTCTTCCAGGTTAATGTAATCCTGACTTTTCATATCTGTAATTTTAAATTTTTACTAATAGACTTTTTAATTAAACTGTATTTTTTTGCAAATCTATTGAATTTTTATACATTATTAATCAATAAATACAATTTTTTTTATTTTTTATATCATCTGTTCTTTTTATATTGTACTAATATAAATATTTTACGGTTTTCATTAGTTATATTATGTTAAACTTATTAATAAAACATTTATTAATACTGTGATACACGAATTAATAAAAAAACGCCGCAGTCCGGTTATATTCTCAGACAGACCCGTAGAAGACGAAAAACTGGAACTTATCTTTGAAGCGGCAAGATGGGCTCCCTCAAGCCACAACCAGCAACCGTGGCGTTTTATAGTCACAAAAAGAAAGGACAGCAAGTCTTTTGCCCGCATATTTGATTGCCTCTCTCCTGCGAACCAGGTATGGGCCAAAAATGTGCCGGTTCTTGTCCTGAGTATTGCTGAAACAATATCGGGTTATAATAAAAAAATGAATAAATATGCATTTCATGATGTCGGACTTGCAGTGAGCAATTTAATATTCCAGGCTACAGCAATGGGACTGTTTGTTCACCAGATGGGTGGTTATGATAATGAAAAAGCCAGGAATAACCTGAATATTCCGCATGGCTATGACCCTGTGGCTGCCATTGCTATCGGTTATATTGCCGGCTCATATGAAGGGTTTCCCGAAGAGCTGGTAAAAAGAGAGAAGGCCGCACGAAAGAGGAATCCCTTAAGTGAGACAGTATATGACGGAGTATGGGGTAAAAGACTATTCTGACTTGCAACTCAGAACCGGGCACTGATCTTTACATTGAATGTCCTGCCCGTAAGATAATTGGGTACGGCAAAAAGATTCGGCATCCCGTACTGGTTTTTTATGGTCCTTATCCACTGGTATGATATCTGGTTCTGAACACCCAGCAGGTTAAAAATTTCAATATTCAGCCACATGTTTTTAATAATACCCGATATGCCTGTCGCATTTGCAGTATGACTGTCCCTTAATAAAGACTTTGATAATCCTATATCCACCCTTTTATAGGATTTCATTTCATATACTTCGTCCGGCCTGTCATAGTCAGGTGACCCATAGGGGAGCCTGCTTCCGTAAAAAAAACTTAAATGCACCTTGTAGTCCGGATTATTCGGAAAATAATCCTGGAAGAAAAGTCCGAAACTGAGAACCTGGTTTGTTGGCCTCGGGTAATATCCCGGAGTGACTACCGTCCTGTCAGCCCTGATATAATAGTCCTTATAAATATCTTCTTTTGTCTGCATAATTGATAATGTTGCCCATGACTGCGCATCTTTCACAAACTCACCGTTTATTTTAAACTCAACACCCACAGCATACCCCCTCGCAAAATACTGGGGAAGGTATTGAATATCCACATCATCGATTTTATAAGGGATCAGGTTGTAAAGGTATTTATAATACAGTTCCGTTGAGAACACAAAAGGCCTGTCCCATGCCATAAAATTATATTCGCTGCCCAGAACATAGTGTATGGATTTTTGTGCTTTTATGTCGGTATACAGCTTCCCTTCAGGATCGCGCAATTCTTTATAGAAAGGAGGCTGGTAATAGTAACCGGTGGCTATATGAAATTTTATATCACTGCTCCAGTTCGGATTTATGGACAGTATGGCACGCGGACTTATAACCAGCTGTTCGTTGGTAGTCCAGTAATGAGCCCTTATCCCCGCATCTAAATACAGGTCTGTGCCCCCCGATTGAAAATAAAATGTATTCTGTACGAATGAAGTAATCCTCTCTGAAAATAACTTGTTCTTTGACCTCGTATTTCTTGCAAGCAGCACCTCGGAATCTGAATAGGGAAGAGAATAACCTACAGAATCAATCATGTCCCATTCGACAATCCTGTCATGTATTTCTTCGGACTGGAATTTCAATCCCCATTTTAAATTATTATTATCAGTATAATAACTTCCTTTATGAGAGACTGAATATACATAGGCATCAAGGTAATTCCTGGCATGCTCAAGATAAGTTCCTATACCTATATTTAATATACTATCCCCGAAAGTTTCGGAACTTGCAATATTATCCAGGAGGTTTATCAGGTACTGGCCCTGTATGTCATAAGTCACGTTTTCGTAAGTAGTAAATCCTGATCCTGTCAGCTTCAGGGAAAGTCTTTTTGAAGGATGGTAATCAAAAGACAGTGCTCCCAGCCATGTAATAAAATCATCGAGCTCCTGGCCGTCGTAATAAATATTAAAACTCATGGTCTGCTGGTAGGTGCCAAAGGCCGTTTCCCTTGTCTCGGGTATGACATTGTATTTGTTCTGCGCTATATTACCAAGCAGGCTTATTTCAAACGATTTGCCTATATCATAAGTCAGGTAGGTCTGAAAATCAAGAAATGACGGTTTGTAATCTCCTTTTGTCTGCAGGTTGCGCATCAAATACTGGTTGGACTTATACCTTAATCCTGAAATATGTGTGAACCTGTTATTTTTTGAAGAACCTTCAAAAAAACGGAACCCCCGAGGAGGCTTGCTGATATTCCCGCTCCATACCGGGAGGGCCTTTTATATTTGATGTCAAGAACTGAAGACATCTTATCTCCATACTGGGCATCAAAACCGCCTGCTGAAAACTGGATGGACGAAACCATGTCCGAATTTATAAAGCTCAGCCCCTCCTGCTGTCCCGCCTTAACAAGCAGGGGCCTGTATATCTCTATATCATTGACATATACAAGGTTCTCATCGAAATTTCCGCCCCTCACCGAGTACTGGGAACTGAACTCGCTTCTTATTGATGCCCCCAGTGTGCTTAATATGGCCTCAACACCGCCCGTTGCTGCCGGCAGGTAATTAATAGATTTGATGTCTATCCGCTCAAGCGTAGCGGCCCTGTCGAATCTGCTCTCAATAAATACTTCTTCAATTTCTTCACTTTTTGGTAAAAGCTGATGGTTTAATGTATATATTTCTCCCGCCCCAAGATTCAGGGGCGAACTGAATTTCTCATAGCCAATAAAAGATATGGTGACCACTACACTTGTATTTGCAGGGACATTGAGCTCGTAATAACCCTTTTTATCGGTTATCGTTCCATATTTATTTTCTTCATCAACAACCGTAGCCCCAAGAACCGGGGTACCGTGCTCATCTGTAACTATCCCCTTTAGAGTGCCGCGTTCCTGAGAGTAACAAGTGTAAATATTCAATAAAAGCAGGCATGAAAATACGATCCCTTTAGCTAAACTCATTATATTAATGCTGTTACCGGGTGTATTAACTTTCAACAAAGGTGATAAATTGTGCAAGTGAGCATATTTTTAATGTACTTGTTCTTATTTCTTATCACTCTTAAAATCTCCTCTTTTAAGGGCCTGAAAAAATTTTGCCCAGGCAAAAGGATTAAATATCTGGTATGAAGGATACATACCCTGGTTAAATGTCTCCCTGTATTGCTGCTCCATGACGTATTGAAAATTTTCCCTCGCATTGGGTTCGTTATATAAAATAATTTGCGTTTTTATGAGGGCTATATTCCTGCGGGCTCTTTCATTATCATCATCAGGCAGCTTGAGATTAAGAAGTGCCTCCTTAAATTCTTCATACGACCGCCACGGGTAAACTTCAACTTCTGCTATTAATATGGTGTCTTCCTGAAGAACTATGTCAGTTGTAATAAATGGTCTGGGAAGAGTATCAGGTACAACCATAGTTCTTCTCTTATAACCGAGGGTTGAAAAAAGAACAGTATCGAAAACCTCAACAACAAGTGAAAACTTCCCTTCCCTGTCTGTTATTGTTCCCCTGTAATTATTCATTATCAACACATGTGCAAACGGCAAAGGCTCTGTTTGCTCATCTGTTATTCTTCCCGAGAGCTGCACAAGTTTCCTGTCCTGTCCTTTAACCTGGGAAACAAATAAAAAAATGACAACCGGAAGTATAAGATATTTCATCGGTGCTAACTTCAAAACAACTTGATGCTATTAATATTAGATATTTAGCGACGTTCCAAAAATAGTTAAATAAAATAATAAATTTAAATACCTGAAATAAAAATGATTTTAAAGAATTTTTGCATATGCATTTCTAAAGTGCTTGTAAATACTTAATTTTGATTTTAATCAGGTGATAAATTGTTAAAAAATTAACTATGATATTCCAGAAAGAAATAACATTAAGAGGTTTTGGACGGGGCTTTCACCTAATTACCAGGATCGTTGAAGATAATATTGGGGATTTACCGGAACAGGGGCTGCTCAATATTCTGGTTAAACATACTACTGCGGCAGTAGTTATCAACGAGAATGCTGACCCCTCGGTCAGGTCCGATTTCCGGTCATTTACGGACAGGTTAATGCCGGACAACAGTCCGGCTTATACCCATACTCTTGAGGGACCCGACGATATGTCGTCCCATTTAAAATCATCAGTATTCGGACAGTCGCTGACAATCCCCATAACAAACCGCAGGCTGAACCTGGGAATATGGCAGGGGATATATTTTTGTGAATTCAGAAATTCAGGCGGACCAAGAAATATTGTTTTAACGGTATTCGGGTAATGACAACATAATTATCAGGTAAAAAATGTCACGTTATGTTTAATAAAACAGATTTAATACAATTCCAGGAAAAGGGAATTAGCCCGGAAAAAGTGACTGAGCAGATCAACTCATTTAAAAAAGGCTTCCCTTATGTAAGGCTGGTTAGGGCTGCCAGGCTAAAAGACGGTATTAAGCCTTTAAATCCGGAATTGATCAAGCAATACATTAATAAATATGAATCTGCACGTAACCTTGATAAAATAAAATTTATCCCTGCCTCGGGAGCCGCATCCAGGATGTTCAAAGCGCTGTTTGAATTCAGAGCTGCTTATATAAACAGCGGTTATGATCCGAACATATTAAAAAATGATGCTTATAAGCAGGTAAGCATATTCTTTAAAAATATTAAAAAGTTCGCTTTTTATAGTGACCTTAAAAATACTCTCGCCAAAGAGGAGAATAATATAGAAGAGCTTGTACGGCAGAATAAATTTTGCGTAATACTTGACGCATTGTTTAATTCTGAAAGGCTGAATTATGCGGGCCTGCCAAAGGGACTCCTGAAATTTCATAAATATGATAATTATAGCCGTACCGCCATTGAAGAACACCTTGTTGAAGGAACACTATATGCAAAGAATGATGATAATACCGTTAAAATACATTTTACGGTTTCACCTGAACATAAGGATCTTTTTAAGAATGAAGCAGACAGGGTAAAAGATAAATATGAAAAGGAACATAATATTAAGTTTGATATTTCCTTTTCGATACAGAAACCTTCAACAGACACAATAGCTGTAAAAACCAATAATGAACCGTTCAGAGATGATGATGGCACTGTACTGTTCAGGCCGGGAGGCCACGGGGCCCTTATTGAAAACCTCAATGATACTGAAGCAGACATTATTTTTATTAAAAATATTGATAATGTCGTGCCTGACAGTAAGAAAAATGACACTATAAAATACAAAAAAGTGCTGGCCGGGATCTTACTCGAGTACCAGGGAAAAATGTTTAATTACCTGAGGTTGCTTGATTCATCTGCAGATCTGCAAAGGCCTGTGCTGGATGAAATAGCAGGCTTTATAAGAAATGAACTGGGCATACTGCCTGCCAGGGAAAATATAAAACCGGACCTGAACGGAACTGCAAAGTTTCTTTTGAAGATATTAAACAGGCCTGTAAGGGTGTGCGGCATGGTAAGAAATGAAGGTGAACCGGGAGGAGGCCCTTTCTGGATAAAAAATCGTGATGGTAACATATCTCTTCAGATCGTTGAAAAATCGCAAATAGACAGCCATAAGTATGAACAGAATGTCATATTAAACAGTTCGACACATTTTAATCCTGTAGATATTGTATGCGGCACCAGGGATTATAAAGGAAAGAAATTCGAACTGCACCAATTCATTGATCATAAAACGGGATTTATTTCAAAAAAGACAAAAGAAGGAATACCTTTAAAAGCCATGGAACTCCCGGGTTTATGGAACGGCGCCATGTCTGACTGGAATACAATTTTTGTTGAAGTTCCTGTATCGACATTTAATCCGGTTAAAACAGTCAATGACCTGCTGAGGCCTATGCATCAATAGTTGAAAAGTTAATTAAGGTTATTCTAAATAAACATCTGCAAAATGAAAAAACTAGTACTATTAAGCCTGGTATTTTTTTTGCCCGTAATTTATACCTTTAAAATATACGGGCAATGTACTCCTGATACTATTGGCTGTGTTGATACATTATTGCCCGGAGAGATTTGTCCGGTTGCCTTACCGGACGGAGAGGTAGGTGTTGAATATAACCAGACGGTTACAATATGGCCGCCGTCGTTTTTTAGTTTCGGGGAAGGTATTATTACTATAGTCAAAATACACATTGTCAGCATTGACAGTTTACCGGCAGGTTTGGAATATGCGGTAAATGCCGAAGATCTTTACCCCGATACTGCATATTGTGCTTTGATCAGCGGGACACCAACTGATACCGGACTGTTTACTCTGGTTGTAAAAGTGCAGCCATATATCGACTTTATGGGTAATACAGTTATGGCCCCTGTCCAGGTCGACGATACATCAGTGTCTATAAGAATATTCTCCGCAAGTAATATCGGGAATATATATGACGAAGAGTTCTATATCATTAATGAAACAAATCCGTTTAAGAGCAAAACCAGAATCGGATGTTTTGCGGGTAAGCCCGGAGAAGTTGAAGTTTATATTTTTGATATACTTGGAAAATTAATTTATAATGAGAAAATGACCGCTAAAAGAGGAGAAAACTACTTTGATTTCACAGGTGAAACCCTGGCAACCGGCATCTATATTTACTCGGTAATAAATAACGGGACAGCTTACAGCGGCCGCCTGGTTAAGTCAAGGTAAGTTTATCGATAATTTAAGCGTTATATTTCTTGGAGGGCCTATATCCCCGGGCCTTCCAATATATTCTTTATTAAAAATATTTTTCATGATAAGGGCCATTGTAAATTTATCGGCCAGCCGAAAGGATATTCTCCCGTCGCATAATATATAACCTTTGTCATGTGCTTCACGGTAGTCAGGATAACCGGGCAAAATCATATTGCCGACAAGAGGATCGATAAAAATGGGATCAACATTAATCATAAAACTCCTGTAAATGATATTGAATCCTGCTGAAAAACTTTTATAACTGAATTCGATATCTGCCTTTGCCGAATGATGAAATCTGTATTTCAGAATATTACCGGCCGATGCATGTGTAGTATCATTATCGCTGTAATTTAAATCAAGCGGATAACAATAATTATATCCTGCATGAAAAACTGCCGGCATACCTAATAGCTTTCCGTTTCCTGCAAATATTACTTCTATTCCGGTTATGCGGGCGTTACCAATATTTAAAGATTTAAAGCCAATATGTTCGAACGTTGCATATTCTATCGAGTCGGGCTTATAAACACCGAATGTGTATTCAATCATATTCTTATACCGGGTTATGAATGCCGCAATATCTATGTATCCTTTCCAGCTTTTTATTTTGAGGCTTTGCTTAATACCCGCCTCGGCACTCCATCCCTTTTCAGTTTTAAGGTCGGGGTTGGGAAATATATTAAGTGAACTGATGCTTGTTGCCGTATATTTTTCTGCAACGGACGGGAACCTGTATCCCTGTCCGTATGAAGCCCTGAGAAAAGTATGCCTGGCCGGCTGATAGTTTAATCCCGTTCTGAACAGGGGCGTGGATTTTTCAAATATTGAATCAAGTTTGTATGTCTCCCACCTCAACCCGGCTGATAATTTAAGATTCCCCGAAGCTTTGAGATCGACCTGTGAAAATATTGCGGTGTTCAGGCTATTATGGTTACCGTACAAATTCGCCAGTATATTTGAATATGTCATGCTTAGACCTGTATTAAGTATGATATTGTCCCTGAAGGTCTTATGAAATTTATACTCCCCGAAGTATTGTCCGGATTCGTTATCCTTATCAGGCTCATCTTTAAAAACATTGCTTATTTTAAAAAACCTTGTTTTTATGCTGTGCTTATTGCCTCTTCCGCCGGAATATTCAACATAAGGATCAATATTTATACGAAATCCGTGTACTCGCGGGGTTGCATCCGGATTCTGCCTGTAGGCTCCCGAATCGGCATCCTGCCATAAGAGAAAATCAATTTTGTTCTGGTACATGGTATTCATATTTACTCCATAGGATAATCCCCTTATTTTCTTATCCCTGTATGCAAGGTTTATGTTAAATCTCGCCCTCCTGTCTGTTTCGTTCTCCCTGTATCCCTCGTCCCCATATATATAGCTTCCTATGACAATGCCCAGGTTACCTTTCCGGGCCGAATGAAAGAAGCTGCCTCCCGCAAACAAAGGCTGCCTCTTCCACCATATAAGTTCCTTCCTTGCGGGATTAAGGTACATGCCGCTGAACATATTTATATTTGTCTGCGGTTCACTTTTAGGGTATGCTGTCCTTATGTTTATAACTCCGTTTAAGGCGGAGGATCCATATAAAACAGAAGAAGCCCCTTTTATTATTTCCACCTGGGAGATGTTTTCCACGGGCAAATATTCCCATTTTACGTCACTCACATCAGCAGAGAGTATTGATAAATCGTCAACCAGCACAAGCACCCTGCTTCCTGCCCCGAAGCTGTAGCCACTTCCCCCTCTTATGCTTGCCTGTCCGTCCAGCACATCAATACCGGGCATCTGGTTAATAATCATCTCCATTGAGGTTGCATTTGTGACAGCAATCATCCTCGGCTTAAGGATATCAAGCGACACAGTAACATCAGAAAGCTTCTGTTCATATTTACCGGCCGTTACGACAATCTCATCCAGCATTGTAATGTCAGCAACCATGCTTATATCTATAATAAGGGTATCATCCGGGGCCAAATCTGCTGTTTTACTGACCGCTTTATATCCGATGAACAGGTACCTGATATACGTTCTCCCTGGCTTTAATAATAATACATAATTACCGTCCGGATCCGATATTGTTCCATGAGAGGTGTCAGCTACAATATTAGCGCCTGCCAACGGCAGTCCGGTGCCGGCATCAATAATTTTACCCCTAACAACTGAATTATCCTGGGCGACACAATAAAATACAAGGATATGAAGCAAAAGACTGATTGTACAGAACTTTGTTTTCACCAGGTAATTGCTCATCAGCATTAAATATTGTAACTGATAACTAAATACTTTTAATTATCACGTCGTTTAAAACATATCAATTTAAGAAATATGTAATAAACTCGTATATGCTTTAGGATATAATTTATAGTCCGGGGTCAGGCTTAAGGATTATTTCACCTTTTAGACCGCGTTCATACACACCGTCTTTTACGGGTATTATGAATCCTTTGACAATCATTAAGGGTTCATCAAAATCATACTCGGCAAGGGTATCTTCAGAAGTAAATTTAACTGCATCTCTTCCGCTGCCGGACTCATATTTAAGAACCTTCCCCGTATGGGTTTTTAAGGTGAGGTCGCCTCTTATTGTAAGAAGCTCGTTAAAATACAGGACTAACAATGTATCTTCAATTATGAAGGACTTAACATAAGGCTCCTCTGCCGACTCGGGGTCCCACTGTCCGTTAAATGTCCATGCAGGCGTAATATCTTCGGGACCCAATGCATTCCCTGCATCCTGCAGGTTATCGGCAAACCAGTCGAAGTTGCCGCCCTCCCGCCGGCAATTGTAAAAATAATAGCGCCCTCCAAATATATCCGGCCTGTTCCTTTCAGGCTCTTTCTCATATGTGTACCTTGATATAGGCTTATCGGCCATATTGGATGAAAAGCTGCAATTCACAAGAAAAAACCGGGCATCATAATGGTGGCGCCCAAGGACAAAACCACGGGTACCGTCAAAGTGAGAGTTACATATGACAAGTTTCTGTGTCTTGTCAGCCGCACCGGCATGCCATATGGCAGCTGTTTCTTTCAGCTCGTAAAAGCTGCAGTCCCGTATAAAGCACCAGCCACGCGGACAAACAAAATCGACGCTCCCCTGGAATTTACAGTTAGAATGGTAGTACATGCCTGTTTTGTAGTTCCACAGTGAAACTGTGTCGGCACCCTTGCTTATGATATTACAGTTGAGCAATATGGTGCGCGTACCTGTACCATAGACCGTAAAAGCATGGGGGCCAACTGCGGATTGCGTATTTTCAATTGTCAGGTTCTTAAGTACAATATCATCGGCATGAATATTAATAACTGCGGGTCCGATATAATCTTTATTGTTCTCCCAGTCAGTGCGCAGCTGGCTGTAACGTATAATTGTGCTGTCGCGGCTTTCACCCAGAAGGGTCACATTATCCTGCTCTATCCTTATTTTCTCATTATATACCCCGTTCTTTATAAAAATGATTTTCCTTTCATAATTAAACATGGGCAAGGCATTTATAGCCTCAGTGATAGTAACATAATCGCCTGTTCCATCCCCGGCCACAACAATATCATAATGAGGCTGTGAGGACAGCAATCCCGATGTGTAAATTGCTAAAAATAATATGCTGAGAAATCTAAACACGCCATTTGCAGTAATAGGTCTTCCAATGAACCTGTGATAAATTATTTTTTCATCTCTTCGTATAGAATTCCCGCCATAATAAATGGACCTGCAGCTTTGGGATCATTATCTCTTTTTCTCTCGTTTATATAATATTCATAGCTGCCGTCCCTGTATGGATCACCCCCCAGTCCGGCTACCGCGCAAACCGGACTAATAGTGACATTGCCTTCATTATCAGTCTCCATAAGATGGCTGATAATTCCTTTATAAGCCCTCATTGCATTTGCCCGGTATGATTCATCAATATATCCCTTCTTAACAGCTTTTAGCAATGTATATGAGAACATGGAGGAAACCGAACCTTCAAGGTAATTACCTTCCCTTCCACCCTGATCGAGTACCTGGTACCATAATCCTGTTTCACTGTCCTGAACTTTTACTATAGCCTCGGCCAGCCTTTGCAGGACAGCAATAACTTCATTCCTCCCCTGATTCTCCGCAGGCAGAAAGTCAAGAACATCCACAAGGGCCATTGAATACCATCCCATAGCACGCCCCCAGAAACTGGGAGAGCAGCCCGTTACGCTGTCGGCCCACTTCTGCTGCCTGCTCTCGTCCCAACCGTGAAAGAGCAAGCCTGTTTTTTCATCTCTTGTTTTCTCCTCAATTAAGAGCACCTGGTGAACAACATCATCAAAATCTTCCTTCTCATTATACTGCAGTCCGTATTGTGCATAAAAGGGAGTCCCCATATAAATACCGTCAAGCCACATCTGCCAGGGGTAGCGTTTCTTATGCCAGAATCCCCCAGCTTCAGTACGTGGCTGCTTCCTTAATTGCGCCCTTAATGTATCCATGGCAGTTTTGTAACGCATATCCCCGCTCTCCCTGTACAGAATAAAAAGTATCTTGCCCGGATTTATTTTATCAATATTATAATCTTCCATCTTATACCCCTTAATAATACCATTGGCATCTATAAGGTCATCGGCATATCCTTTTGCATACTCAAAGTACCTGTCATCACCCGTACGTTCCCAGAGTCTCAGAAAAGCCAGGGACACAAGTCCGCTTGTATATGTCCATTTAGGCTTACTCCCCTCGTCTATTTGCCACAGCCTGCTATATTCTTTCATAAGGGTTTCCGCCATTTTTACCGGCCATGGCAGTGTATCACCTGTTACTGCCTGCATGCTCCTTTCAGCCAGGGTTGTTTCCCTGTGACTTCTGCCAAAAGAGAGAGAAGTTATAAAAAGCGGAACTAATATATGAGTGATATGTTTTTTCAGGAATTTCATATATTACTATCTAAATAATCATTTATTATATTACTGTTTAATTTATTATTTCTTAATTGCCTTACCCCTGGCCCCGGAATATTCAACCACTAATGGATTATCAAGCTCCCTTACGGCCGATTCCAGGTATTCTTTGAATTCGCTGATACTCTTTATCCCCTTTTTTTCTTTCTCCCAGGCAGCAGCAAAATAATACTGCAGTTCATTATTATGGGGTTTGAGGACGATGACATAGCTTTCTTCATCTTCGGCTAATTTAATAAGGTCTGCTGACCTGTAAAATATTGCCATTCCCAGGTTATCATCAAAAAGGGTCTGCTTGCCCCATGCAGCCATGTATGTCCAGCCTCCCCCCGTGCTGCCGGACTGAATTTTCTCTGCATGCTCATGCCTGACAATACCTGTACAAATATTGTCAACCTCCCGGGTCAGGGAAACCTTCTGCTCTGTCATCCTGCTGCCTGCATGAATAGATAATACAGAAGTAAGGTCTGTCCTGACACTACCTGCCTGCCATCCGTAGTATATTGTCTTTATTTCCGATTGAACCGGACCGTTTTGGATAATACCGCACGTAATACTATCGGTTACGGCCACCCTGTTGGCTTTATTATCATGCCAGATACCCAGGGAACCTATACCCAGCGAGTTGCCAACCTTCAGAATATCCATGCCCCAGGGTGACGGCTCATGGTAGGACTCGAATCCATCCTGGCCTACATCCTGAAGTACCATGGTGTCAACAAGCTTTCCGAAAATATCCACGGCGTTTCGCCAGTCAAGATAAAACCTGTATCCGACCAAATCTGACTCCCATCCCGGACCCTCGTATCTTATGTAAAATGAATGATCGGTATGCTCCGGGGGAACCCTCAGGTATTCTATGTTCTCAAATGTGCCTCCTATATACTTCTTATCCTGCCATTTACCGCCCGTCTTTACAGATAATTCAGCCTGTGTTCTTTTTTGAAAATTATACTCCCCGTATTCACCGGCCTTTCTGAATGTAAATACCTTCTTTTCAGAGGGCTCAAGGCTGCAAACGAACAAAAGCCTGTCGGGCTTACCGTCCTTATCATCATCATTAAGCTGAAACGGGTAAATACTATCGTAAACAAGGACAAAACC
>CAZOLY010000040.1:0-20456 GCA_964580815.1 uncultured Bacteroidales bacterium | reverse complement strand
CTGGAAGTCACCGGCGTTTAAAGAATACTGCAATCCGCCGGCCGCTGATGTGGCTGTAACAGTAATTTCTCCGTCATTCCCCGCAGATTCGTACGTAACGGAGATATCTACTATTACCGGATTCGGATGAACAGCTAAATTGAGTATCAGGCTATCCTGCATACCCTGGTTGTTTGTACCAATTATTGTAATGTCAGAACTTCCTGTTTCACCATCTTCAGGATCAAGTGTAACATCTCTCAAACCACCTGTCCCTGAAAAAGTAATTCCATCCACAGTTATTAAATCTGTATTACCTGACAAGGCTTCAAGAGTTACAGAGTTAACATCATCATCAGTAATATCAACAGGGACTCCAATAACCAATCCTTCGCAGGAGATTATGTCATCAATAAATGATGATAATACGGGCTTTGATGCGCCGTCACCGGATACATTAAGGTATTTATTTTCTGCGGCAACTGTATATATCCGGATAATGCCTGCATATGGCACAGCCTCTTCGGGGGCAAACCTTACAAAGACCATTGTCGGTGCAACAGAGTCAACGACCATGGCAAGTGAAATAGAGTCGGTTATCCCGGAATAGTCGCCTGTTGTGAGGCTGATCTGGAATCCTTCAGGAGATTTGATTATTATGTCATCCAGAAGATTTTTACCTTCAATACTAAAGCTCTGTTCATCAGAATGCTGGCCTGTAAGAACCTGGCCAAATTCTGTTAATGCACCTGATACAATAATACTTGCAAGCTCATAACCCGATCCCTGGACATATACCAGTTTAGCATCAGCGTCTGTGCTTCTGACAAGGATGTTATCGGAGTAATGTTTGGCTTTATCAGGAGCAAACCTTGCATAAACCGGGGTAGGCGCCACGCTGCCACCAACAGGAGTGAGATTGATCATTTCTGTATCTCCTGTATAGTTACCGCTGGTCAGGGATATTTCAAATCCGCCGGGAGCGCCGACAGATATGTCTGAAGTCAGGTCAAAACCTTCAATGGTAAAGCTTTGTTCAGATGAGTATTCATAAACAAGCACCGAATCAAAACTTTCAATAATACCTGTAACAGATATTTCCGGTCCGTCATAACAATTACCTTCGACTACAATGAATTTGCTTGCTGCGTCAGCACTTGTAAGTACCAGCACGTTGAAATAGACCTTTGCTATTTCCGGTGAGAAACGAATATAAATCCGTGTTGAATCCACAGTTCCGCCGCTCTGTGTTAATGTAACTGATGTTGTATCACCACTATAGTCTCCGCTTGTTGTGGTTATGGCAAAGCCGTCGGGAGCCTCAATAAAGATATTGCCGGTGAGGTTGGTACCTTTTACGGCATAGCTCTGTTCACCTGAAGTTTCTCCCAATGCTACATTTCCGAAATGTTCGGGGGCCCCGACAATAATAATTTTTGGGGGTTCTCCTACTGCGGCTCCCTGGTAACTTCCTATATTGATACCTTCTATGCCGTCACCTGCGGTGAGTGCCGGTGACCCTGCCAGTAAACTGAAGTTCCTTCCGTCCGCGTCTGCCCACAGCGGGTCAGCATCAAGATTACCTCCGCCATCACTTCCCAGTCCGTTATCCCATCCTGCACCCGAACCATTTGATCCTTCAATAATACAATGATCGATCGCGGGAGTAACGGCGCCAACATTATTAATGCTTTCATTCCACAGTATTACATTAGTTAATCCGGGAGCGCATGTTCCTTTGTTGATTTTATTGAAAATTCCGTAAGATCCGTTTTTATAGAAGCTCATATTTATAAACCGGGGGCTGCAATTTCCCGGATTTATTCCGCCTGCCAGGTTATAAACTGCACCGCCGTTAACTGCACATTCATTATGTGATATTTCGGAAGTGTTGATAACCGGACTACATTCAGCGGGGGATGTGGTATTTTCGGCATAATTGAACATTGCAGCACCTTTACCAGGGTAAACACCGGATAAGCTGTTATAATTGAAATCGACAATATGGAGCTTCGGGTTGCATGTACCACCCAGCGCTTTACAATACAGTCCGGATCCGCCGTCGGCATAATTACCCCTGAATAAAACGCTGTCAAGTGTGGGACTGCAATCACTGCCGGTTGCTGCATATAACATCATTCCCCCACCTTCATTTGCATAATTTCCGAAAATGATAAGTCTCTTTAATGTAGGGTTACATTTCCCCCCATTAACGGCCGACAAAAAAACTCCTCCGCCAGCGGATGTGCTGTCACTGTCTCCGGTAGCGTTTCCTCCGTATATAAAAAATCCGTCAAGAAGGGTAGTAGAATCTATTGACTCTGATGCCGTACCTTTTGCAACGACCACATGATATGTATTCTCTTCAGTGGAGCCACCGGCATCGTTCAGATATAAATCTCCCAGCATCAGGGAAGCATTACTTTCATAATCCCTGGCATTGATGACGTCCCGGGTTATAGGATCTTCATTGCCCACGAAACTCCCATAAATTACTACACCCTGTTTAAGCCTGATATATTGATTTTTGTCGCCTGACGATGCAGGGTAAAGACCACCGGCTACAAATATCGTGTCTCCGGCCGAAGCTGCATTTATAGCAGTTTTTATACTGGTAAATGCATCAAGCCAGCTGGTGCCGTCGTTATTCCCGGGGGCAATCCAGTTAACATAATGCCTCGTAGCATAACTGCCGCAAAATACGGCGAATGAGAGGATAATAAATAAAAGAGCATGTTTTTTCATAATCTTATAATTAGATTGAATTTTTTAAATGGATCATATGCAGTTGTTTGAGCAAATTGTTCTGTAAATCATTATTTTTTTGAAAAACAGGATGTCAAGATTCTTTATTACCAATAAAGATTTAAAAATTTCAATTTAATAAATATTTCATTTCCAAGCATTATTTATTTCCAAATTTTAGTAACATGAACAAAAAAGAATTTCAGGTCATATTTAAATCTTTAAAAAGGATCTGCAGAGCATGTCTCCTTGTGTTTTGAAGGAGATAAAAATGATTTCACTGATACTGAAAATCAACAGGACTTAGTGGAATATCTTATTATTTAAAAGTAAATTGCAATAAATAGAAAATTTTGCGTCAATAATATATGAAACAGGAAAAAAATATACGATCTGCAATAAAAAATTTTTTTTCAACAGAATACAATAAGCTTATTAATTATGTGCACGGTTACCTTGATTATATTTCTTATTCGGTTGATGCAGAAGATATTATCCAGGATGTGGCACTTAACATATATTCCAAAGCAAGCATTAATGAACCTATTGAAAACTTAGCAGCATATGCCTACAGGTCCATAAAAAATAAGATTATTGATATAAGAAGGAAAAACGGGAAAAATCTGCATGTCGAATATTTAAGCAATACGGGAAATGAAAATATTATAGCAGAAACAATATCAGACGAGAATGAAGAAGACTTTTATAAAGATGAATATATATATAATAGAATGTATGATGCTATCGGGCAATTAAAATCAAGGGACAGGGATATCATTATTGAAACTGAATTTAACGGGAGGTCATTCAATGATCTTTCATCGGAATGGAATATTCCTGTCGGCACTTTATTAGCACGAAAACACAGGGCTTTAAATAAACTGCAAACAATTTTAAAAGACGATAAAAATAATTATAACTCTTAACACATTAATAAAATGGTAGAACATATTTTACGGAGAAACGGTGAGCCAAAAATTATCTATGTTTTGAAGATAATAGGTTTGGCAATTCTTGGCTTAATGGGGGCTGTAGCACTGGCCTTTCTGTTTGGCTATGTGGTCGTGTGGTTATGGAACTGGTTGATGCCGGAGCTATTCGGACTTAAGATTATCACTTTCTGGCAGGCTGTGGGATTGATCATTTTAGCACGCATAATCTTTGGGGGATTCAAGCATCCTCATCCTGATCATAAAAGAGACAAATTTTCACAGAGGAGGAGAGTTTTTAAATATCACCCCTTTGATAAGAAATGGAAATATTATGATGATTACTGGAAAGAACAGGGAGAAGAGGCGTTTAACGATTACGTGAGGAAAAAGGAGGAGGAGTGAGTTTCCATAATATAGGTGAAGCGCCGGGTATAAATGTTTCTTACATTTCCCGGCGTTTTTTAAATATTTATTCAAATAAGGGATAAACAATTCGTAATAAGAGCCGGTTATGGCGGAGCTATAAATTTTCTCTTGATATGCCATATTTTGTCTCGGCAGTATTATCACCAACAGGTTCAACATGAATAGTAACGTCAAAAAGGTTATCAATTTTTGATCTTATACTTTGTTCCACCTTATGAGCCAGCTCATGGGCTTTCTTTAAGCTGAGATTACCGTCAACTTCAATATCAGCACCAATTTTCAATTTATGACCGACAGTTCTCACTACGATCCTGTGGGGATTTTTAACACCTTTGACTGCATCAATAGCTTCAAATATAGTATTGTATATCTTATTATCCTCTATCCCGTCCATTAATTCAATGTTTGTTTTAAGAAAGATCTGAACGGCAATTTTTATGATCCATGCACTGACTGCCAGGGCAGCTATAGAATCGATAACCGGCATTTTCAGCAAGCGGGTAAAAATCAGTCCTGTTAATACTGATAAAGAAATCAATATATCATTCTGCATATTCTTTGCGTTGGCTTTTAGCATTTCACTGTTTATGCGGTTGCCGGCTTTAGACTGGTGATATGATAAAAAAGCCTTGCCTATTATTGATATTACTGTCACATATATTGCAATTTTCAGGGGAAGCTCCGCATGGGTGCCTTTAATTATTTTTTGTACTGATATTATGGCCAGCTGGATTCCGGCAGCAAAGATTATAAGGGATAATAATCTGGTCGCTATAGTTTCTGCTTTGCCATAGCCGTAAGGATATTTTTTATTCGGGGGTTTTGATAATACGTTTGCCGTTATCAGGGTGATTAATGAAGTAATAATGTCTTCCACAGAATCTATACCATCTGCAACAACGGCAAGGCTTCCCGCCAGCAGTCCGATTACTATTTTTATTACTGCCAGTAAAGCATTGCCGGTGACAGCTATAATCGATGCTCTTTTAATTTGCTTAACCCTGTGTTCCATTTTAACATTGGATATATAATAATGAAACGAATGAAATTAAGAAAAAGTTATTAAACAGCGATCTAACGTACTTAACTTTTTGTAATTGTCTGTATACAAATTTATTTTGCACCCCTGACGTTGGATTTTACAGGTCCGTTTATTGTAATTTTATGTGATTACTGATAATGCTTTTACTATCTTTTGTAAATTTACCCGGTTTGGGATTCTATATAATATATAATTGTATACATGTGCTTTTACCTGTTTTAATCAGAACCTTTATTTATTTTATTTGTTTAGGAAATTAAAATCTATACCTATGAAAGATACTGTAAACCTAAAATGGATGAATAACCTGGCATTTGAGACAATTGTAAACGGACATAAAATTATTATAGATGCTAAACATGAAGTTGGAGGGACAGATAAGGGGCCGCGCCCCAAGCCTCTGATGATGGTTGCATTAGCAGGATGTACAGGAATTGATGTAGTCTCGCTGTTAAAAAAAATGAGAATTGAGGTTGAAGAATTCAATGTGAGAATTGAAGGGGACATCACCGAAGAACATCCGAAACATTTTACAGGAATGCATATTATTTATGAATTTAAGGGCAGTGATTTACCTGTGGATAAGCTTGAAAGGGCCATAGAGCTGTCGCAGAATAAGTATTGCGGAGTAAGTGAAACTTACAGGAAAGCTATGAAACTAACTTATGAGATTAAGATTATATAGTTTACTGTCATCAATAGTTGAATATTTTTTTTAATATAGTCAGTAATTTTTTTTCTTTGGTGTTTCCCCGTGTTTGTCCCGCATGCGGTAATAACCTGTATGTACAGGAGAATTCCATTTGCACGAAGTGCTTATATGAACTTCCCAGGACAAATTTCCACCTGGATAATGATAACGAGTTAGCACGGCTTTTCTGGGGGAGAGTGAAGCTGGAGGCCGCAACATCATTCTACTATTATTATAAAGGCAGCAAGTTTCAAAATATTATTCATCAGTTAAAATACAACGGGCAGAAGCATGTGGGCTATTATCTGGGAAGACTGTTTGGAACTGATTTGAAAAATACATATTCCCCGGATATTGATATCATTCATCCCGTGCCTTTGCATTACAGAAAACTCAGAATAAGGGGATATAACCAGAGTGAATATATTGCCAGGGGAATATCGGAAAGTATAAACAGGCCGGTAATAACTGATATTCTTTACAGGATAAAGGCTGCTGAAACACAGACCATAAAAAGCAGATATGACAGGTGGGAGAATATTGAAGGTGTTTTTAAGACTAGAAATATTAACAGGGCGGAGAACAGGCATATACTCCTTGTTGACGATGTTGTAACAACGGGCTCAACACTGGAAGCCTGTGCCTCCGAAATATTGAAAATAAATAATACGAGAGTAAGTATTGCAGCACTGGCATTTACAAAATTCGGCTAATCGCCGAATTTCCACGCTATTTCAACATCCCAGTTTGATCGCACATTAATATCGCCTGTATAATATTTTACCTTCTCAGGCTGAATTTTATTTAAGTAATTTCCTGTATCCCAATGGCGGTTATTATTATCATCATAAATAATTTTCAGCAGGTATTTTTTTGGCTCAAGATAATCAAACGTAATAATACTGTTCTGTGAAATGTATTTCTCTTTAACGAGACTTTCATTCTCGCCAAGCAGCTGAATGATTAAGGGAGAGACAACATTTTCGGCCGTTAGTATCAGGGCTCCGTAATAATCGGCCCTCTGTGTAGCAAAATTTATTAATACCGTGTCATTGGAGAGGCCATAGATATCCGAAAATGCCCCCGGCTCAATTAGCAGTTTATAATTCATCCTTTCTTCCCATTGGGTAGTCAATTTAAATTTTCTCAGTCTTACTGTATCCTTTATAAATATAAATGGCTGGACTATTTCAAGAGTATCTTCAAGCTTATAAAGTTTTATCAGCGAGGGGTTATAGACTGCAACCGGTTTTTCTGAACTGATACTGATGGATTTATTCAAATCAACTGTAGCCCTTTTGGCAATATTAAAAGTGAGGTTCAGATACTTGTCTTTTTCTTCAGTATTCTGATCCCCTCTGGTTTTTCTGACTGGCTGCTTTTTGGATTTTTGTTCCCTGTATTTTAAATTAATTGTATCAGTCTGTGTGACATAATTTTTAAGTGTATCAACAACCGTATATTTCAGTTTCAAAGAGACAGTATCGATATTGCTTATTAACGAATCTGTTATCCAGTATATTATTGTATCATTGTTGACTGACTTTTCTTTAATAAACCAGTTTTTGCCATAGTCAAAGTTCAGGGGTTCTATTACCAGGCTGTCATATAATGGCCTTTTAAACGCGAATACCAACTTTTCCCTGGTTTCTCTTTCTTTTGCAGTTAAGTATTGGTAGATATTCTCTTCCTGAAAGAGAAAAAGATTAATATGGAGTGCATATTTTAACTTCTCCTCAACTTTTAGTGTATCTCCGGTTATAGAGTCTATTGCAAATCCCCGTAATTTAAGATCCGCGGCAGTGCTATCTGTGGGGAGGAGGGAATCAGCAAGGTAGTAACAAGCTGTTTCAATCAATTCGGGGCTGATCACAAATAATGAATCAATAAATGCAATTTTTTCATTGGCGTCGAATAAAAGATTTGAGTTAGCATCTTTCAAAGCAAAAATCCTGAAAGTATCCTCTTTTATGTTGTTTACTGCGAATGTGCCATCCTTATTGGTTTTTCCAATGTAAGAGGGGATTTCAAAATAAGGTGCGGAATCTTTTAAGTTCTCATAGAGCATAATAAATACCGGATCCTCCTCGGGTTTCAGATTAAAAGCATTCACCAGCTTGCCTGTAACAGACAAAGAATCAACATAATCTCCTGTTGATATGACAAATTCAAAGTTGGCCAGCACATTTCCCTCGTTGTTATCTGCTATAGCATTTCCAAAATTCAAAGTATAAGTTGTATTTTCTTTTAATTCATTATTTAAATCAACAACAAGGCTTTTCCCCTTAAGCTTGTTTTCTGGCCTTTCTTTGAGCGGCGGTGATATTATTAATTCGTTATAAATGTTTTTAAGTTGTATGAATTCATCAAATGTTATTTCAATTTTTTTACTGCTGAAATTTGTCGAATAGTTGCCAGGTTTGCTTTCGACAATCTTTGGAGGTATTTCGTCTTTGGGCCCGCCTGTTGGTGATCCTATCTTGGCACAGCCAGAGGCAATAAATAAGCCTGCAGTAATATATATATAAATTGATTTGTTCAATGTAGTCTTTTATTTTTGCATGAACACACAAACATACAAACTTTAAAATTATTAAAATATTGAGTTAATAGAAATATATGTTTTTCTATTCTATTTTGTTTATTAGTTTTGTAATGACATAACCTTCAAATAATGATTGTAAATTTTGTAATCTGGAATGTCAAACCGCAAATTATTGACCTTGGGAGTTTTCAGATAAGGTACTACAGTTTATTATTTGTCTTAGCATTCATTGCGGGGTATATAATTCTGGGAAGGATATTCAGGAAGGAGGGATTGCCTGCCAATCTTCTTGACAGGCTGACTATTTATATGGTTATCAGTACAATAATAGGGGCAAGACTGGGACACTGCTTTTTTTATGAGTTTGATTATTATATGCAACATCCTTTGGAAATGATTCTTCCCTGGAGGGGGAAGATTGGTGTGGATTTCCAGTTTACGGGCTACCAGGGACTTGCAAGTCATGGCGCTGCAATAGGTATATTCACGGGGATGTATTTTTTTTCAAGAAAATCGAAAATATCGTTCTTATGGACACTGGATAAAGTTGCAATAATGGTAGCGCTGTCAGGATTCTTTATAAGAACAGGTAATCTCATGAATTCCGAAGTTTACGGGGATCCTACAAATAGTAATTCCGGATTTGTCTATGTAAGAGATTTTACAAATTTATTTCTGAGAGCAGAGAATGACAGGATAAGGCACATTAAATATTATGATAATCTCAAAGACACGGTCAATACAGGAGGTATTGTGCCAATAAAAATGGATATAGAATTCACCGGCAAAGTTAAAAATGAAGAGTTTGTCAGGAGCTTTGCGGAAATTATGCTCAGGGATGCGCTGATAAGAATAAAGTACCAGAATAATATCGTGCACCCTGATATTGATAATCTTAAGTATGAGATTGGGAAAAAAAGGAGAAGATATCATCTGGAAGCTACAATTTATGGAGTACCGCGATATCCTACGCAAATATACGAAGCAGGTTCGTACTTGCTGATTTTTCTGCTTCTTATGTTTCTTAACCAGAACAAAAAACTGAAATTTAAAGATGGATTCCTGTTTGGGATGTTTATGTGCACAATATTTATTGCACGCTTTTTAATTGAATTTATTAAAGAAGACCAGGTAGAATTTGAAAGTTCCCTTCCCTTAAACATGGGCCAGATTCTCAGTATACCTTTTATCATCCTTGGGATTATATTTATTATTATTAAGAGGGCGAAGAAATCGGAAACATAATTGAAATTATCCTGTCCAGGCTTTTACTATTCATATTTACCGGACATTGAACCATGGCACACAGACATCATAATATTGATGGTCACAGTAACAATGATTTAAGTTCGGGCAGGCTGCTGCTTGTAACTTTGCTTAATTTTACAATTACTGTGGCAGAAACTATTGGCGGACTGGTATCCAACAGCCTGGCTTTGTTTTCTGATGCCTTACATAACCTTGGCGATACATCTGCTGTTTTTATTGCATATATTGCTCACCTTGTCAGTAAAAGGGACTACACTGACAGAAAAACTTTCGGGTATAAACGAATAGAAATAATTGCGGCTTTATTTAATGCAGTTATCCTTATTGTAATAATAGTATATCTTTTTTTTGAAGCTGTAAAAAGACTTAAAGATCCGCAGCCCGTAAAAGGATTGATAATGTTGATTGTGGCTTTAACCGGACTAATAGCAAATTTATTCAGTGTTATACTTTTAAAAAAAGAATCGCAGAAAAGCATAAATATCAAAGCTGCATATCTTCATTTGCTTGGTGATACTTTTTCATCGGTAGCGGTCATTACCGGGGCGATTTTTATATATTTTTTCCGGATTTACTGGATTGATCCGTTAATAACAGTTTTAGTAGGTCTTTATTTGTTAAGGGGTACATATCTCATATTAAAGAGGGCTGTTGATATATTGATGCAGGGTGCTCCCAGGGGACTCGATTTGAGGAAGGTAAAAATTACTATTGAACAGCTGCCCGAAGTTGATAATATACATCATATACATGCATGGAGCCTAAATGATAAGGAAGTTCATTTCGAATGCCATCTTGACCTGGCTAAAGATTTTAAAATCAGCGAGACTGAAGAAATAAGGAACAAAATTCACGATATTCTCAAGAACAAATTTTACGTAAGTCATGTTACTATTCAATGTGAATATAACAGCTGCAATGATAAGAATATGATAAAAACAATAAAAAAAAGATAACCTGGTCTGTACTATTTTTGAGATGGCTAAAAGAGCAATACTTATTATCCTTGACGGATGGGGAATTGGCAACAAGTCAAAAGGTGACGTCATTCATCAGGCAAATACACCCAATATGGATATACTCAGGAAAAATTATCCCAATTCACAGTTACTTACAGACGGAGAAAATGTCGGATTACCTGAGGGTCAGATGGGGAATTCTGAAGTCGGGCATCTGAATATTGGGGCGGGAAGAGTTGTATACCAGGACCTTGTGAGAATAAACAGGGCTTGTGACGATAATAGTATAACCAGTAATCCTCAGCTTGTCAAAGCATTTACATATGCCCGGGAAAATCACAGGAGTGTTCATTTTATCGGACTCGTGGGCCATGGAGGTGTTCATTCCCTGAGTAAGCACCTGTATAAACTGTGCGACATTACCAGGGATTACGGACTTAAGAATGTATTTATCCACGCCCTGACGGACGGTAGAGACACAGATCCGAGAAGCGGACTGGGATTTGTAAGCGAACTGCTGCAACATTTAAAGCATTCAAATGGAGTCATTGCTTCTTTAATGGGGCGCTATTACACGATGGATCGTGATAAGAGGTGGGAAAGGATTAAACAGGGTTATGACTTAATGGTTCATGGCTGCGGTAAAAAGTCGGGAGATATCCTTCAGGCGATAAAGGAATCCTATAATGACGGTATTACCGATGAGTTTATAAAGCCCGTGGTTATTGTTGATGAAAACAACAAACCCCTTGGTACTATTAGTGCCGGAGATGTCGTGGTTTGTTTCAATTTCAGAACTGACAGATTAAGACAAATTACGAGGGTATTAATTCAGGATGATTTTCCGGACTATGGAATGAAGACCATGGATTTGCACTACTTCACCATGACAAGGTATGATGATTCCTTTAAGGGAGTGGGAATAATATTCGACAAAGAGAATGTTAAGATGTCAATGGGAGAACTGATATCCAAAGCAGGATTAAAACAACTGCGTATAGCAGAAACTGAAAAGTATGCACATGTCACCTTTTTCTTTTCCGGGGGCAGGGAAGAAAAGTTTGATAATGAGGACAGAATTTTAATACCTTCTCCCAAAGTTGCTACCTATGATCTGAAACCTGAAATGAGCGCTCCCCAGGTTAAAAATGCCATTGTTGCGGAGCTGGACAAACAAAAATTTGATTTTGTGTGCCTGAATTTTGCAAACTGTGATATGGTAGGCCATACAGGGATTTATGATGCAATATTGAAGGCCGTGGAGACTGTCGATGCATGTTTTGGAGAAGTTGTAGGGGCCGCAAGACGAAATGGATATACACCTCTGATTATTGCTGACCATGGAAATGCTGACAATGCCCTCAATGAAGACGGGTCACCAAATACGGCACATTCTTTGAATCCTGTGCCCTGTGTTCTGGTAAGTGATGAATATAAAGAAATAAAAAGCGGAATCCTTGCCGATGTTGCACCGACACTTTTAAAGGTTATGGGAATAGAAATCCCGCGGGAAATAGAGGGGCAGTGTCTTATAGATTAAAATGCACAAGCGAATAAATATCATAATCTTTCCCTATTTTGCTCCTGCCGTTGAGGAAGTCGAGCTCTATTATGTAGTTTAAATAAATCTTTTTTACCTGGAAGTTTTTTATCAGTCCGATTGATGCCAGCGTAGTGCCACCGGTCGCGAGCAGGTCATCATGCAACAGGACAATATCATTTTTATCAAGGGCATCTTTATGAACTTCAAGAGTGTCCTCACCATATTCCAGGGCATATGTCACTGAATATGTTTCTGCCGGCAATTTCCCTTTCTTCCTTACCGGCACGAATCCTGCTCCCAGCCTTGTTGCTAAGGCCCCGCCAATAATAAATCCCCTCGATTCAATAGCAACAATTTTAGTTATATTCTTTGTTTTGTAATAGCCGGTTATGCAGTCAACCGTAAATTTAAATACCTCGGGTACTTTAAGAGCAGTAGTAATATCTTTGAATTGAATGCCCTTTTTTGGAAAATCAGGAATGTTTCTTATGGATTCTTCCAGTAGCTTTAAATTTTTTAATTCACTCATTTTCTAATTAATAATCAAAATAAATTCAATAATTGGCCAATAAATATAACAAATATTAAACAAATACATTTTTTGTCCGCCAGCCAGCTGTGCTATATTTTACATATTATCAATATATGAAGGGAAAGAGACTAATTTATTGTATATTATTATAACCCAATATTTAAAAATACTTGAATTGTTATTATTAAAATATTAACTTTATAAGGAATCACTTAAAAATATTTAGTTATATGAAAGTGGAACTAATAAAATATATGTCCGACAGGCTGAGGGAGAATGATATTAAAGAAAAGGAACCCGGACCGGTGATTACCATTTCCAGGGAATACGGGTGTCCCGGGAGAAGAATAGGTCAAAAGCTCGTAGAAAATTTAACAAGGAAGATGTTTGTAAAGGGCAGAAATATTGAATGGAAGTATGTTTCAAAAGAAGTTATGAGCGAATCGGCAAAAGAACTGGACCTGCATCCTTCAAAAATACAATATGTATTTCAATATGAACAAAAAGGACTTATAGATGATATCATTGCAGCCCAATCCACTAAATATTACAAAAGTGACAGGAGGATAAGGAACACGATAGGCAGGGTAGTCAGAAATATGGGTATCGAAGGGAATGTAGTAATAGTAGGCAGGGGAGGAGTGGCAATAACCAGGGATATCCCTAAATCCTTACATATTAATCTCGAGGCTCCTTTGGAATGGAGGGTTCTTCGAACGAGTGCCAAGTTTAATATGAGCCTTGAACAAGCTGAAAAGTACACACTTGATATTGATAAAAAAAGAAAACAATTCAGGGATTACTTTGAGGGCAAGAACACTGATTATACAAGGTTTGATCTTACCTTTAACTGCATGACTTTGTCGATAGATGAAATAGTAAGTGTTATATTAAAAGCAGTTGAAGCAAGAAATCTTATTTAATATCACGTGACATGCTATTTTCAAAAAAAAAATTGCCTGTTATATGTAACATCTTTTTCACCTAACGAAATCAATTATTTTAAATGAATGTAATAATTGGCGTAATGGGTCCCGGTGAGTCAGCAACGGACGATGATATAAAGGATGCTTATCTTTTAGGGAAGTTCATTGCCGGGCAGAGCTGGGTATTGTTAACAGGTGGGCGTAATAAAGGTGTCATGCATTCGGCCAGCAAGGGCGCAAAGGAAAATAACGGGTTAACAGTGGGCATACTCCCGGGAGAGAATTATACAGGATTATCGGAATATGTGGATATACCTGTTGTTACGGGATTGGGGAATGCCAGGAATAACATAAATATACTTTCAAGCAGAGTTATTGTCGCAGTTGGTATTGGACCCGGCACTATATCGGAGATTGCACTTGCTATTAAATCCGGTAAAAATGTGATACTCCTTAACAGCAGTGAAGAGGGCAGGGAATTGTTCAGGAACATGGGGAATAATAAGGTGTATATAGCTGATAATGTGGATGAAGCTATTGAATTGCTAACCGGATTGGTTTAAAACTATTAATGATTGTTAATAATAAGAGTCTTTAATAATTTTTATTTAGTCCCACATTTATTAAAATTAGTCAAACAAAACAGGTCATTTATCAATAAATTCAAATATTTATTTAGTATTAGAGTAATTTTAAAGTATTAAACCGGGAATATTTATTTTATACTATCATGGAGGACATCTTTATTAAAGGGACTGAGTCTATTCCAACGATTTCTTTTAAAACAAATGGAGAGATTAAACTTGAAGGCAGGGCTTTGCTTGAGGACGCTTTTAAGTTTTTTCAGCCACTTATAGCCTGGGTAAGGGAGTTTAGTGCTGATGAGATAAATATTGAAGTAAACCTCGAATATTTTAATACCAGTGTTTCGAAGCAATTATTGGATTTATTCAGGACTATAGATGCGAATCAGAAAAATAAGGTAGTTAATATAAAGTGGCTTTTTGAAGAAGGGGATGATGAGATGCTTGAATCAGGCGAAATATTTGAAGAATTGCTGCCCCGGTTCAATTTCAGTTATAAAGAATACTCAGAGACATTAAGATAAAAAACCAGGGGCGCTGTCCCTCTTTTTATAGTTGAACTAGTTTCAACAAGTCAGGATATTTTTCCGAGTATTGGTTATTTGACATCCAGTTTCTTACTGTTTCAAATTCCTCTGTTGATATCCAGTGTAAAGTTTTTATGAATTCTTTTCTGAAAAGATTATCATCAAAACTTAAAATTTCGAGAATATTAAGGAATGCATTTACCATTTTTATATTAAAGTTAGGGGATGGGTTCCCATCCCCGGTTATTACGGTTTTTATTTCAATCTCAATTGTGTGCTTCCGAGATAGCTATTTTCATTGTATACATTAAACCTGTACACTCCTTTTGTTAGTTTTTTGTTTGGTTTGTATATCATCTCTACCCGTTTTGTGCCAATGCTACCTATTACATCGGAGCTGGCACTGGCAAGCAGCCCGTCATTATTTTCAACGATATTAATTATAGCAGACAAATCAGTTTTACTGGAAAATTCGTCACCTTGAGGTGTTTTCACTTTAAAGTTAAGGTTCTTACCAACGTCAGAGGGCAGGTCGAAACTTACCAGCAGCTTATCGGTTTTTCGCGCATTGATAGTAAGCTTTTCATGTTTTCCTCTTAATGCTTCAATCCGGTAGTTATCTGCTACCATAGCTTTTAAAATCGAATTATCAATGGCTAATATTTCGTTTTCATTTTTAGCACGGGCAAGAAATTCATTTAAGCTCGCATTAGCGTCACTAAGTTGAGTAATACTGATGTTTAGGCCTGCAATATCTTTGTTAAGCTGTTCCCTTAATAATTCAAGTTTCCTGACTTGTGCCCTGAGTTCCCCAACAGTGGCATTCTCAGCTACCAACCTTTTTATTTCGGCTTCTTTCTTTTGCAGCTTTTTATTAGCTTCTGTCAACAGCTTGTCCAGTTTAGCATTTTTCCCCGTTAGGGCAGACATATCGATTCTAAATTCTTTTATTGATTTGTCAAGCTTAAGCTTTTCTGAAAGTAATTTTTCAGACTTTATCTTTTGATCTCCCAGTTGTCTTTTAAGGGATGTATTGACTACAAAGAATGTTACTGAGAGAGTAAGCAAAGTTATAAGCGCTCCAATGAGCACAACACTGTTTTTTCTATTATAATTTTCCATTATTTCATCATTTAATAGTTAGACATTATAATTTTTATCCAAAAGTATTTTGGTTGAATTAAGGGGGGATTAAGAGAGAATTAAAAAAGGATTAAAATTAATCGGACTTCAATGAATATAATTGTTGGGCAATGAATATTAAGGGCAAATTAAAAAATGTGATAAGTGTTAAGATTTTTTGTAAACAGGCAAGTACAGAGCAAACACAGAACCTTTACCCTGTTCTGAACTAACTTCAATTTTGCCTTCATGCAGAAGAGTGATTTTCTCCACAATTGACAGGCCTATTCCGTGTCCTTTTATATTCATGACATTATTAGACCTGTAGAATGGCTGGAATATCATTTTCAATTCTTCTTTTGCAATGCCAATACCTTTATCAATAAATTTCATTACCAGGGTGTCTTCAATGCATTTCAGAAAGACGTCAACCTGGTTATTTTCGGAATATTTGCATGCATTATCCATCAGGTTATTTACGGCTGTTTTCATAAGTAAATTATTACCATATACTGTCAGCTTTTCTTCGTCATCAATACTTTCACTAAAGTTTATATTTATTATATAATTTTTATTTCGTCTCAGGATTTCATTTCTTGCCTGCCATAACACATCGTCAATCCGGATAACGGAAAAGTCAACTTCATCTGATTCTGAACTCGCCTGGGCCAGTACCAGAAGCCTGTTCGATATAAGGTTTAGATTTTTAATATCTTCAAGTACTGATATGAGTGTTTCCCTGTATTCGGAATTGTTTCTTGCTTTCATCAATACCACTTCCAGTTGTCCGGTTAACACTGTTAATGGAGTTCGGAGCTCATGAGAGGCATTAGCAATAAAATTTTTCTGAACTTTAAAGGAGGACTCCAGGCGCTGCAACATCTTATTAAATGTTTTAGCCAACCGTGCAATTTCATCTTTCCCGTTACCCTCATCGACCCTTTCATCCAGGTTAGATACACTTATACCGTCAACTTGTGTTACAATACTTGAAATGGGATTAAGAGCTCTTTTGGCAAATATCCTTCCGGCAAAAAAAACAATGACCAGGCTAAGAACAAATACAACTAATAAAATAATCCGTAAGTTTTTTAATTTATTCAGGCCAAAGATATCAGCAGCAGCAGTAAAGACTATGATCCTGTCATATTGTCCGGTATAAAAGTGGGCAAGTATCTCATATGGTTTCTGCCTTATTTTAATCTCACCTTCCAGCCGTGCTTCATTTATTAAATCTTCTGAAATTTTCAGATCACCAGTTTCATCATTACTATATATTATTTTATTATTATAATCATAGATAATAATTTTTTCGTTAGGAAGACTTAAAGGATTATTTTTTTCAATTTTTTTTAGCAGTTCGGTATCAATTTCATCTATATCCAGTAACATTTGAGCTACCAGCTTTGCTTTACTGCCAAGCCGGTCATAAAATTCTTCCTTCCTTGACTGTGAGAATGAGAAGTAAATCGCCAGTGAAGAAAAGATCAGTATTAATGCTACAATAGCAATAAACTGATAAGTCAGCTTTTTCTGTATTTCCATTATATTTCGTCTAAGCTGTAGCCAAGTCCTATTCTTGTATGTATAAGTTTTTTATCAAAGTCTTTATCAATTTTTTTTCTTAAAATATTAATATATACATCAACTATATTCGTTCCCGTATCAAAAGTTATATCCCAGACCTTCTCGGCAATATCTGTGCGCGAAACTACCCTGCCTTTGTTTCTCATGAGAAACTCAAGAAGAGCAAATTCTTTTGCAGTCAGTTCAATTTTTTTATTTCCTCTTAAAGCGGCCTTTTTATCTATATCAAGCTCAAGATCAGCAACTTTTATTAGGTTGGATGTTTGAATTATTCCCGAAGTCCTCTTAGTTAGTGATTTTATTCTTGCAAGGAGTTCTTTAAATTCAAATGGCTTAACAAGATAGTCATCTGCTCCTGCGTCAAATCCTGTAACTTTGTCCTCAGTAGTTCCCAGTGCCGTTAACATCAGAATTGGTGTTTGTTGTTTTCTTTCTCTTATTCGCTTGCATAGTTCGTATCCATTAATAAAGGGAAGGACAACATCAATGAGTATCACATCATATTTATTTCTCAGAGCCAGTTTTTCACCCATCTGACCATCATATGCTACTTCTATTTCATATCCCTGCTCTTCCAGTCCTTTTTTCAGAAAATCAACGACTTTGGGTTCATCTTCGACTATTAGTAATTTCATTATTCATAATTTATGATTAAAGCAAGTTTTAATCTTGTATTAAATAAGCAAAAATAGGATAAAATATTCTCTGATTAAAAATCACGGGGTCTCTTCCTGTAAAATATACTCTTACAGAAGATTTTCTTCAGTTATATTGCCATCATCATTTATTTTAATAATGTAACGCTTTAGTTCAGCATCTCTTATTATTATTTCGTAACTGATATTCTTTTTGTTATGTATTGAGACAACATTCATAATCTCTCCCCTTGATTCCATAATTGTTTTTATTCCTTCAGGAAGGGTATCCAATGCCAGGTTTATCTTGTAATCAAGGAGCGTTCCCCGGGCATTAATTCTTGCAATATGCTCCCTGCTGTTATCATAAAATATTGCTTCATATATTTCATTTCTTGCATACCAGTCAATGTTTACAGGATTTTTAAATGCATTATAAATGGCTTGCTTAACATTTTCGGGGGGATCTACAGTGTCACCTGCAAATATTTTATTAAATAACTGTTCCATAGGTTCTTATTTTTACATAATGAAGACGCAGATTATCATAATAGTAACATTTATACTATCCTCTTGCGCCGAGAAATTTTTCTTTGTATAAATACAGGACTCTTGTTCTTGCTCTTTTTAAACGCATTTTAGCTGCATCCTCACTTATTCTCAGGGATTCACTAATTTGTTTCAATGATATATTGTCCTGGTATTTCATTGCTAATAGTGCCTTTTCTTCAGGATGAATCATATCCAGAATAACCAGCAGATCATCATAATTAATTGTGTTCAGATTATCACCTGATTCATCTATTATCTCGGGAATTTCATTTTCCCTGTTCCACTCGGGGTAATGAAGTTTCTTTTTATGCCTTAAATAATCAATGCAATGGTTGTATGTTATGGAATATAACCATGATGAAAAAGAGGAAATGTTCCTGAACGTTTTCAGTTTTTCATAGGTCTTGGAGAAGATATCTTCTGTAAACTCTTTTGCCAGCTGGTGATTTTTTAAAAGGCTGTAACATTTATCCAGCACTTTCCGGTAATACCGGCTGTATAAAATCTCAAAATAGTTAACCTGGTTTTCAATAATAATCTTTGAAATTATTTCTTCATCCCTGGAAGATTTTAATGTATCATATTTCATTTTTAAATAATGAATATTGCTGTTACTAATTTAGATCATCCCGTCTTAATAAAGAAATATCATTTAAAAAAGTATATGAAAAGAATTATTATTATCCCACTTTTGTTTTTTGCTCTTTTCATAAATGCACAGACAGGCGATTTACCGCAAAAAATTAATGATCCCTTTTTAAAAAAATATCCTAAGGCACGTGATATAAGCTGGGTAAAGGATAGCAGTATTTATAGTATTGAATTTTATCAATATGGTGATTTGTTTACTTCACTGTTTGATGAAGAGGGCAACTGGATTGAGACAGGAGTTGTAATTGCCGATAATGAACTGCCTGTTAAAATCAAACAGGAGCTGATGGGGAAGTATCCGGGGTCAATAATCATTTATTCCGAAAGGGTCGAAACAATGAAAGGTGACAATTATTTTAGAGTAAATATTGAAACAAATAATGCATCGTTAATAATAAATTCCGATGCACAGGGTAACATTTCAAGGATTGTAAAGAATAATGACCTATAATAATAATTGTTGGACTTTCAGTTACTTTAATAAAATTCAGCGTCATAATCTCGGGAGTTGTTACATGGAAATCGATACCAACATTGTTGCTTACCATTTATAATAGCAGGTGCGGTTAGGAAAATCATGGTTTAAACTAATTCTGACAATACTCATATTAATATTTATAAATTTTAAACAAACATGAAAAATAAAATTTTGATTGGATTGACAACACTAGGTGTTGTTGCATTACTTTTATCAGGTTGTTCCAAAGTGCCACAAACCGAGTTAGACGGGGCCAATTCTGCGATTGAAGCTGCTAAAACTGCCGGCGCCGATCTGTATGTTCCTGACGCTTATGCTGCACTTCAGGATTCGATGAAGGTTATTACAGAAAAAATAGAATTGCAGAAAACAAAAATGTTCAGAAAATACGGTGAAGTAAAGAAAGAGCTTAGTGCCGTAACTTTGCTGGCTAGCCAGGTTTCTGAGCAGACCGAAGTTCGAAAGGCTGAAGTCAAAACAGAAGTTCAGAATACTTTGGCTGAGGTTAAAACATTACTCCAGGAAGATAAGCAACTTATAACCAAGGCTCCCAGGGGAAAAGAAGGATCAGCTGCCCTGCTGGAAATCAAGAATGAAATAACTATTATTGAGGGTTCAGTGGATGAGGCTTCAAAAATGCTTGAAGGCAATCAATGTATTCAGGCCCTTGATAAGGTAAAAGCAGCAAAAGAAAAAGCAAGCTCGATAAATGCCGAGCTAAAGAATGTTAT
>CAZOLY010000039.1:0-20754 GCA_964580815.1 uncultured Bacteroidales bacterium | reverse complement strand
GGCTTCTTGCTTCCTGTTCCGTAAAGAGGAGTGATGCTTTTTTCAGCTTGTTATCATCAATATCTGTAACAACCAGCAAGCCCGGTTTTATGTGTGTGTGAAACATATAATTAATGGCTGCCAGTCCCATAGGTCCGCATCCTCCCAGTATGGCAGTATTTCCCCCCTTGATAATACCCATCTCGTGAGAATGCCGGACGTGGTCATTATGGTAATTAGAATGAAAAGCTCCTATGACGCAGGAGAACGGCTCGGCCAGTGAAGCCGGGAAAAATCCTTCCCCCGTATATTCAAGAAGGCAGTCCATTTCCATCACCTCATGCGGGATAATAATATATGTAGCTGCACCTCCGATGTATTTGTAAGAATAACCGGGGGCATCAAGTGAACCCTTATAGTTAAGGGCCGGCTGGATAGCAAATTTCATTGCCGCCCTGAACTTATGTTTCCACTTTTCTCCTGCCTTCAAAATTATGCCGCTGAACTCATGGCCAATGATTGTCGGATTAACTGCTATATCATCAGGCACGCGTTTATGCTGTGCTCCCTGTATAGCTGCTTTGTATGTTGACATACATGTTGTATCTGATATTACTTTTGCCAGTATCTCATCACTACCGGGGCCTGGAAGCTCGAATTCTTCGAGCCGCAGGTCTTTCACGCCGTATAAACGGACCGCTTTTGTTATTACTTTTTCCGGCGATATGCCCATATCAAACGATAAATTAATATTTGGCCTTATTAAAAAAATCTGACGCCCACCTCATAACATTGGAAGGAGCACGTTTATTTCTGAGTTCATCAGCCATAAAATTCATATATGGAGTGACATGGTTAAACAGGCTTTTCAATCCCCTGCATAAATAGTTCAGTCCCCTTTCACCTCCGGGGGCTGTTGATATCCTGTTCTTAGGACAGCCCCCGTTACAAATACTCAAAAAATTACAGTTACGACAAAGCGCTGTCAATGTATCTCTTTTATCAGCCCCGAACTTTTGCTGCTTTACTGAAAGCATCATCTCAAGTAATGGTTCATTCAGAATATTACCCAGGAGGTTTTCAGGATATACATAATGATCACAACTGTATACATCCCCGTTATGTTCTATTACGGCCGCATTGCCGCAGGTCTTGTCATAAACGCATAATAACCCTGGCTCACTTATCCAGTTTGCCAGCATAACATCAAACATCTGAACAAATATTGAACCCACATCATTCCTTACCCATTGATCAAAAATCTTAATATAAAAATCACCAAATTTTTCCGGACTGACGGACCAGCCGGTGATTTTGGTTTTACCTTTATAGTCGGGTGATACCAGCGACAGGGGATAATGATCTTCATCTGTTGCCGCCTGTTCAACTATGGGTATATACTGGTGATACCTGCTCCCTATACTTTTCAGGAATGAATAGATTTCAAGAGGGTAATTAGCATTGTGGTCATTTATTACGGTAAGAGTATTAAAGTCAACTTTGTATTCCTGCAAGAGCTTTATGCCCCCCATTACTTTATGCCAGGTCTTTGCCCCGCGATTATCGAGCCTGTAGTGGTCGTGCATCTTTTCGGGACCGTCAACGGATATGCCTGCCAGGAAATTATGCTGCTTAAAGAATTTGCACCATTTCTCATTTATTAATGTGCCATTGGTCTGGAAGGCATTAATTATTTGTCTGCCAGCAGCATAGTAATTCTGGTAATCAACGGCTGCCTGAAAGAATTCCAGTCCGGCGAGCATTGGTTCTCCTCCCTGCCAGACAAATGAGATAACAGGTGCCGACTGTGACTGAATATACTGTTTAATAAATTTTTCCAGGACAGTTTCAGGCATAATTGATATACTGTCATTCTTATACAGGTTCTTCTTCTCGAGATAATAGCAATACTTGCAGCTAAGGTTGCACCTGGCCCCAACAGGTTTTGCCATTACATTATATGCTATATGATCACCTAAAAAATAATCCATGGCAGGCTGGTTATTCAGTTTCGAATGTTGCAGCAGCTTCTTTGCTTTCTTTATATCCGTAACGTATAGCTTTGGCCCGTAATAGTGTTTTTCCCCTGCTTAATTTTACCGGTCCCGTATATAATTTCCAGCGAACATTATCCGTAGTATCGGTAGTATAAGCAACCGATGCTCCCTGTGTGGCACAGTGTATGAAGATCCTTGCCGGATATTTATATTTGCCTCCCCCTGTAGTTGCAGTCATATCCACAGATTCTTTATCATAAGCAATGAACGTGGGTTGTGCAGTGACAGGCTGCACTTTGCCAGGCCACATATTATTAATCATCTCCGATTCGGACATATTACCCATATCTTTTGTTTTATCCATCCATTTATCAAGCCTTATGCTCATTCTTTTCAAAATATCTTTATATGCCGGATCTGAGGCCAGGTTGTTTATCTGCCAGGGATCTTTTTCGCAGTCATATAATTCTTCAGGAGGGCGTGTGTCTGTGAACCATAATTTTTGTGCTCCTTCCAGTTTACCTTCCGCGTGAAGCTTCAGCAGCTCCTGCATAATGGGCATATGGTTTCTGTATGGCACCCATAATACGTAAGGCTTTAACGGATAATAGTTGCGTATATACCTGTATTTATTGTCTCTCACAGAACGAACCATATCATACGATTCATCAATGCGGTCACGTGCAGAAAAAACATAGTTACGCGGCAGCTGTGCCTTGTTTCCGAGGAAGGCTTTTCCCTGCATGTGTTTAGGGACAGCTACGCCGGCCATGGACAATACTGCAGGTCCGAAGTCTATTGAACTAATGAGCCTGCTGCTTGAAACACCTTCCTTTATATATCCGGGCCACCGGACAATAAGTGGTATTTTTGTTCCTGAATCGTATAACCACCTCTTTGCCCGTGGCAATCCGTCGCCATGGTCACTCCAGAAAAAAACAACAGTATTTTCAGCCAGACCTTCATCTTCAAGCTCTTTAAGTATCTCACCGACTATAATATCAAGCTTTGCAATATTATCATAAAGCCGTGCGATGTTTTTTCTCACTGTTTCATTATCGGGGTAATAAGGAGGTACCACAACAGATGAAGGATCAGTGGTTTCCGGTTCAAGCCAGTTTTTGCTCTCGTGAGTAATTTCTATGTTGAAAACTGCAAAGAAAGGGGTTTCTTTAGTTGGGCGGTTTTTATAGTGTGCCGTATTGCTGCACTCATCCCATGCTGTCACCGGCGATGCAAACTGGTAATCTGTTTTGGCGTTGTTTGTGCAATAATAACCTGCAGCCCTCAGGTATTCTGTAAATGTCTTCACATAATGGGGAGGAACGGCTTCATAGGGGCCGGGCAGGTTATCGGCTTCATGAGAGGTACGCATATGGTGTGTGCCTATGGCAGTTTGATACATCCCCGTAATAATACCGGAGCGGCATGGTGCGCATACAGCGGCACTGGTAAAAACATTTGTATACCTGACACCCTGGCTTGCCAGCCTGTCGAGGTTGGGTGTTTGTGCCAGGCTATCGCCATAACATCCCAGTCGCGGACTTATATCTTCACAGCTTATCCATAAGATGTTAGGATGTACGGGAAAGATTTTATCTTTTATTTCAGGTTCATTAACTTGTTTGCATCCGAAATTAGATAATATTAAGCCTGATCCTGCTGTTATATATACCAGAATATTTTTTTTCATAATGTGCCGGGTATATGACCCGTTTGTAATTTATATTAATATAAATCAATGTTCCTGTAGTCGCCCCTGAACCTCGGGCCAGGGGGTCTTTTTAATGGTATCTGCATTCCATGCGTGTTTTCCAGCCATGCATATAATTCGCCGGCCATCTCTTTTATTATATCCTGGTGTTCCGGACTGGCAATAAGGTTGTTCATTTCATAAGGATCATTCTTAAGGTCGTAAAATTCATCAGTATCCCAGATACCCCAGTACCTTATATACTTATACCTGTCAGTTCGTATCCCGAAAGTTGTGGGTGTCTGCGGAAAGTTCTCCTCCCAGTAATATTCATAAAATATTTTATCTCTCCACTTAACATCTTCGCCTTTAAGCAATTTTATAAAAGACATACCCTGCATATGCCCGGGCTTCTTTATTCCAAAAATTTCGAGTATGGAAGGGGCAATGTCAATATTCTGGATCATCCTTTGCTCTGTCCTCCCTCCTTTAAACAGTTCGGGGCAGCAAACCAACAGGGGCACTTTGGCCGATTCCTCATAAAAGTGCCTCTTGTCAATTAACCCGTGTTCACCAAAAGAAAATCCGTTATCTCCCATATAAATTATAAGGGTTGACTCATACATACCCTGTTCTTTAAGATAACTTATTATGGCACCTATACTTTCATCAATTCCTGACAGTGTCTCGCAATAGTTATAATAAAACGATTCGAAATCCATTTCACCGTTATACATGTAATCGACACCATGCCAGCTAAAGCGCTGTTCCTTCACCCAGTCAGGGATTCTCCCCTTGCCGTAATTATAATCCGGATTATGTTCATTAATTATTTTGTAAGGTGTACCGCCAGATGTTAATATATCCGGCCTTGTCATATTAAATGAAGGGGGATACTCAATTTTTTTATTGGCATATTTTCCCCTGTGCCTTTTTGCGGGGCAAAACTCGGCATGCACAGCCTTATGTGAGAGATAAAGAAAAAAGGGACTGTCAGGTTTCCTGTTTTTCATCCATTCAATGGCATGGTCTGTTAACAGGTCTGTAATGTAAGTTGAATCGCCGTATGTTATATGTTCACCGTTGATATTAAGTGTGGGATTGTAGTAATCACCCTGTCCTTTGAAACTTTCCCAGTGGTCAAATCCCGGGCGTGGCTCATCATTATCACTACCCATATGCCATTTGCCGAAAAATGCTGTCTGGTATCCGATACCGTGGATATATTCAGGAAAGTAAACAAGATTCTCAGGGTCCGGTGCCGAATTATCAACCACTGTATGTGAATGGGCATATAAACCTGTTAATATTGAGGCCCTGCTTGGTGAACTTAGAGAAGTAGATACAAAAGCGTTCTGACAGTATATCCCGTCCTTTGCCAGCTGATCCATATTTGGTGTTTCCAGCCAGGGGACTTTACCTGTAAAACCCATGAAGTCGTAACGGTGATCATCACTTAGAATGAATATTACATTCCTGGGCTTTGTCCCGTCAATACGCCTTATTGTTAATTTATTCTTCCCGGACTTAGAGCATGAGAAGGCTATAGCTGCAAGGACAATGCAGAGGATTATAATTAATTTTCTTGGTGCCATGTTAGCTGATTGTCAGTATCTAGTTCACATCTTCGTGATGCTTCTTAATGTAATCTATTATCTCATCAGCATAACCAAAGGCAAGTGCCGTAAAGGTGTCTGCGGCTCCATAGTAGACGGCTATCCTGTTAGTGTCAGGATCATACAGGTTGGCACATGGAAACACAACATTGGGTACAAAACCTGCTACCTCGTATATCTCTTCGGGTGTGATAAAATAGTCTGCGCAGCGGTAGACTACCCTTGCCGGATCATCAATATCAAGTATTACCGCTCCGTAACTATAAACAAAGCCGTTGCATGTAGTGGAAACGCCATGGTAAAAAAGAAGCCATCCCTCGCTGGTTTCTATGGGCACAGGTCCGGCCCCTGTTTTTACGCCCTGCCACCATCCATGGCCTCCTTTGCCCATGACGAACCTGTGGTTGCCCCAGTATATCAAATCGGGGCTCTCACTGATAAAAATATCTCCAAAAGGAGTATGCCCGCTGTCACTGGGGCGGCTTAAAAGATAGTATTTGCCTTTAATCTTTCGCGGGAACAATACTCCATTCCTGTTAAAGGGCATAAGGGGATTGGGCATTCTTGTCCATGTTTTAAAATCCCTGGTCTTTCCCATACCTATTGATGCGCCACGCATATCATCACACCATGTGATATAATACCAGTCATCAATTTTAAGCAACCTTGGATCATAGCCATAGCTTATAGGGCGTGGATTCCCTTTTTCGTCCTGCCATGGAATAACATTATCATTAATTTCGAAATTAAATCCGTCTTTGCTTGTTCCAAAATGCAGAAATGCCCTTCCGTTTTTATGGTCGGCGCGAAAAACCCCTGCAAATTCATTTTTATATGGTACAACCGCGCTGTTAAAGATCCGGGCAGTTGTTAGTGTCGGATTCCATCCTATTACCGGATTTTTGCTGTATTTCCACATCAATTCTTTGTGCCCTGCAGGTTTCTCTTCCCATGGAATATTTGGTAAGGGTGGCCCAATCATAATTTTTTTCATATTTCTTCCTTGTTTTTGGGTTCTACATAATTACTTTGACAGTATTGTATTCCAGCATTTTACCAAAAGGTATAAAGTTTCCTTCGAGCTCTTCATCATTTAATAATAGTTTGCTTACTCCTTTTTCTTTATGGCTTTCATTTAATACTTCAATATCCAGTACTTTGCTCCTGAACCTTCGCGTAACATTGAATTTATCCCACTCTGCCGGTATGCAGGGATCAATTTTAAGTCCCTTATAATCTGTCTGTATGCCAAGGATATATTGTGTCGCCGCATAGTATGCCCATGTAGCGGCCCCGCTCAGCCATGGTAGCCGCGATGCCCCATATCGCGGACTGTAGCGGCTGTGTGTTGACTGGCAATATACGTAAGGTTCTATTTCCCGTATTTCAGCTTTCTTATTCATGGCTGCCGGCATATATGCGCGGTAGTAGCTATATGCAGTGTTGCCGTTGCCATTCATGGCCTCGGCAATGATCGCCCATCCCTGGGTATGGTTAAATATGGAACCGTTCTCCTTTGTTCCCTTATTGAATAATGTAGCTTTAATAACCCTAAGTTCAGCTTTCTCATAGGGCGGGTCACATAGCATAAGTCCGTATTCGGTAAACAGCCTGCGGTTAACGTATTTCATTACAGCGAGAGCCCTTTCACCTTTTGCATGTTTGCTGTATACTGCCCACGACTGGGGGTTAAGCCACAGTGATCCTTCCTCATCCGCCTGGGTACCATATTTAAGTCCGTCGTCTTTGTATGCCCGGAGATACCAGTTTCCATCCCATGCATATTTTTCAATATTGAAATCAAGGATATCCAGTTGTTTTGCTGCCCATTTCTTTTCATCATCAAAGTTCAGCAATTCACACATTTCGATGTAAGCATCGAGAGCCAGGCGCAGCTGGAAGGCAACAAATACCGATTCTCCTTTTTGCCCGAGCATAAGGCAGTCATTCCAGTCTGCTGAGAGTCCGCATGGCAGTCCGTGGGCTCCCGTGCGCTGGAGGCTGAACTCAATAGCCTTTTTCATATGTCCTGCAACAGTGTCGGCCCCCTTATCGGCATAGGGCAGTATTTTATTATAGAAGTCAGTATTGCCTGTCTCCTTAACATAGGCAGGTATAGTATTAAACAACCACAGGCAGTCATCAGAGCGGTATTCCGTTTCTTCAGGGGCTTTTATCTCGCCGGGTTTATGGGAGAACGGTTTTACTACGGGCATTGCACCACCTGTGGAAACCTGACCGGTAATCATAAGTTCAAGGACTTTAGCAGCATCGCCAGGAATTGTATGAAGCACTCCCAGGAGGTCCTGTACAGTATCCCTGTATCCCAGTCCGTCCCGTTCCCCTGCATATACAAGGCTTGCCGCTCTTGACCATGCGTATGTTATCAGGCAGTTGTAAGGATTCCACATGTTCATCATGCTGTTGAACTCTGCATCGGGCGTTACAACATACATCCCCTGGAGCCTGTTATGCCAGTATTTCTTAAGCTCTTCGAGCTGTGTTCTTACTACCGCGACATTTTTTGCTTCTTCAACGGCCTTCCTTCCTTCATTCGCGGCCGAGCCTATACCCATTACAACGACAAATTCCTTTTCGGCACCGGGCTCCAGATCTATGTCGAACTGCAGCGCGCCACAGCCGTTATCACTTGAAGCTATTGAATTGGAGCACTCGCCGGTAATAACAGCGCGAGGATTTGCATAGCTCCCGTAGGATCCCAGGAATATTTTGCGGTCGGTGTCAAAGGCAGTAACTTTCACACCTGCCACACCCAGAAATGTATGGCGGGCCTGGCCCCCTTCCTCGAAATTATCGGGCTGGGGCGGCAGGTAAATGTTTGTCCCGTGATCAATAATGCCGTCAACCACGTCCATAGTAAGTATATATTGTGTGTACTGAAGGTTTACGGTATCCATCCACAAGTGCCAGTTACTGGTATATTCGACGAAAGTAAAAAGCCTCAGCTTCCGCTTTGCCTGCCCTTTGTTTGTTAGTTTGCAATGCCAGTATTCATATTCCTTGCCCAGGGGAACAAAATATGTTGTTTCTACCTGTATATCCGAATATTCTGAGTCAATGATCGTATAGGCCGTTCCGTGACGGCAGACAGATTTGAACTTGTCCGCTGGCTTGCCCACGGGCTGCCACGATGCTGACCAGAAGTCACCCGAATCACGGTCACGCAGATAGATGTAGCGCCCGGGCTGGTCCATGGGTATGGCATTTGTGCGGTAGCGCATAAACCGCCCCTGGGCGGCCGATTTATAAAAACTGTATCCCCCTGCATTATTGGTAATTATTGCCCCGTAAGAAGTAGAGCCAAGGTAGTTGCTCCAGGGAGCGGGAGTCTCAGGGTTAGTTATTACGTATTCTTTGTTGTTATCGTCAAAATAGCCGAATTGCATAATAATATGGCACTTATATTTTTGTTATACCCGTATATTATCCGGTTTCAGCTTCATACTCTGCCCTGCGCACATTAAGATCTTCCTCTATTGTTTTCATGGTCTTATCATCGAGTTTATAGAACAATATGGCAATTATAGCCAGTATGCCCGCTGCAGCGGGAATTACGCTCATAAGCTGTATTAACCCTCCAGTTACGGCTAATGTAGCCTCAGTATTAGCCACATACCCGTAAAGACTCAATATTCCTCCCGTTAAAAGACCTCCGACGGCCCATCCCAGTTTTTGTGACATTGCGGATGCCGAGAATACTAGTCCGGTAGCCCTTCTGTTATTCTTCCATTCTGAGTAATCAGCAGCATCAGCATACATAGCCCATATTAAAACTGAAAGTGGCCCTCCTGTCACGGAGCCAAGAATCTGTAAAATAAAAATCAGGTAGAGGTTATGTGCTTTTAGGACATAAAAAGATGCTGTACATATTATTGCAATAATGAATAATATGATAAATCCGTTTCTTTTGCCTGTCCATTTGCTCAGGAAGGGAACAAGTAATGCCCCTAGTATCGCAAAACCCTGACCCAGGGAATTGAATATTGATGCGATTTCTTCAAATCCTATGTGATAAGTGGCACGTTGAATCTTTATCCTGTAGCCAATATATAAAACACATAATATTAAAATTACATATAGTATTCTCGAATATGTCTTATCCTTAACTAACTTGAGAATGGTGTTGACCACTATAATAGCAACAATAATAACACCGCTGCCTATAACATACCAGAGATTTTCAAAATGTATACTTATAAAATGAAACGCCTGTTCCTTTATAAAATATTTAAAATAGTAATTAGTAGCTCCGATTCTTAGAGAAACAAATAATATCATCAATATAGTAGTAATAAGAAGAATTACCCACGGCATGTTTTTAAACAGGTCTGACAGATCTTTTTTAATGGACGTGGACTGGGATTTCATCGGACGAATTCTTTCTTTGGTGAGAAGAAAAGTAAGCAGGAAAAATACAATGGCTATAATTCCATATATACCTATTGTCCATCGCCAGCCTACAGGTTGGGTTGAAGAACCATGTCCGAAATGTTTGGCCATTAACAGTGATGTAGCAGACACTACCATACCTGCAATATAGGCAAAAGTATATTTTGAAGAAGAAAGACCTGTCCTTTCAACAGGATTTGAAGTAATAACTCCCAGTAACGATGAATAAGGGATATTAATTGTTGCATAAGCCATCATAAAGAGAATAAGTGTACCATACGCATAAACAAGTTTCATGGTATGTATATGTGGCAAAGCGGGATTGAAGCCCGGCGCGAAAAAAGCAAGAAAAGCAGTCAGTGCCAGGGGAAGCGACATAAACAACAGGTAGGGCCTGAACTTGCCCCAGCGTGTTTTTGTACGGTCAGCGACCATTCCTATGAAAGGATCATATACACCATCAACCAGTCGTGAAACCATTATCATAGTACCGGCAGCAACGGCTGAGATACCAAATACATCTGTATAAAAGAACATTAAATTTAATGTTATATTTTGCCAGAACAATACGGAGGCAAAATCACCAAATCCATAACCTATCTTCTCTCCAAAGCCTATCTTCATCGAATTTTTACTCATAATTTATCTTATTAATTTAGATGATAATACAGGAAGGCATAAATACTAATTTTTCCAAAATAAACCAAATCAATTATCCAATAGTTTTTACAAATATAATGTCTGGCTATGTAATTTTTGCCTATTTCTCACCGCTTTTTATTTATAATGATTTATGCTTTACTAAAATGATTTATTATCTTTAGTTTTCAAATAGCTGTCAAAAGCTATTTGTAACAGAGCTTATTAACCATTAACCAAAGAAATAATAAAATGACTGATAAACAATGGAATGATCTGATCAGTATAATTGACGGTGAGATTTTAGATCCTTTACCTGTGGGGTTCATTATTGACTGCCCATGGTTGCCCAACTGGTATGGTATTTCGATACTGGACTATTTTACCAATGATAAACTCTGGCTCGATGCCAATCTCAAGGCCATTAATGATTTTCCGGAGGTTATGTTTCTTCCCGGTTTCTGGTCAGAGTTCGGTATGTGTACGGAACCATCTGCTTTCGGTGCCAAATGCACATTTCCCCCGAACGAATTTCCGCATGCCCATGCTGCCATACATACATCTTCCGATATAGATGCTCTTAAAATACCTAATCCGGTTACTGACGGACTGCTGCCTTTTATGCTAAACAGGTTAAAGCTGGCGCAGCCCGCGATTGAGGATGCAGGCCACAAAATAAGGTTTGCCGTGGCCCGCGGACCTTTGAATATTGCAAGCTACCTTATGGGCACAACAGAGCTTCTTACCACGATGATGATGGAGCCTGACAAAGCACACCTGCTGATACGGAAAGTTACAACCTTCCTGAAAGAGTGGCTGAAGCTGCAGATGGATACTTTCCCGACAATAGACGGCATACTTATGCTTGATGATATTATAGGTTTTATGGGGGAGCCTGAATTCCTGGCATACGGACTTCCTTATTTTAAGGAACTTTATGATGTGGATGTATCTGTCAAATTTCTGCATAATGATGCTCCATGTGAAGTCTCTGCTCCCCATTTGACTGAGATGGGAATAAACATGTTTAATATGGGTTTTGAGGTTAGCCTGAATGATCTGAAAGATATGACCGATAACCGGATAGTGATGCTGGGCAATATACCGCCAAGAGATGTCCTTGCTAAGGGCAGTGAGGAAGATACGCGGAAAGCTGTTGAAGACCTCTTGGATGATCTTAATGATAATTCAAGAGTAATATTTTCATGTGGAGGAGGCATGCCCCCGGGAGTTACTGCTGCAAATATAAAGGCATTTATAAAGACTGTACAGCAGGCCGACAGTTAGCTAAAAGAAACAAAAAATGAATAGCAGCACTCCTTTAATACCTGGTTGTATTCTCTATTCCGGAGGTGGGACGGTTAATTCCGTGGCTGTCTGAATTCCTGAAGCTACTTCTGAAATAATACCCAACCTGACATATACGGGCCGTACCATTTTCTTAAGTTCAGGAAGTCTTTTTGCAAAAATTAAGGCACCTATAATACATAACACGCCGCCTATCATTAAGGTATTTGGAGCACCCATGACATTTGCCAGAGCGCCTGCCATGAGACTGCCAAAAGGTGCTGTGCCGATAAATGCCATTGTATAAAAACTCATAACACGGCCACGTTTATCATCATCAACTATAGTTTGCAAAATAGTGTTGCTTGATGCCAGCTGCAGCATCATTCCGAGACCGGTTATTACCATCAGCACCAAAGAAAGCGGAAAGAAACGGGACAATGAAAATGCAATAAGTCCAATGCCAAAAACACCTGCCGACAGAGGGATGATTTTCTCCAGTCCCAGAACACTTTTTTTTGACGCAAGATATATTGCTCCTGTCAGGGCGCCCAGGCCTGAAGCTGCCATAAGAAAACCGAATGTATGAGAGCCTCCATGAAGTATTTCTTTAGCGAAAACAGGCATAAGAACTGCATAGGGCATTCCCATTATACTGACTAATCCCAGTAATAATATAACAGATTTGATAGGTGGAAAACCAAAAGTATAAGATATTCCTTCCTTAAGTTCCTTTAAAACGTTCTTGTTTTTATTATTTGTTTTTCTCGGCTCAACCTTCATTTTTAATAATGTTGCGATAACAATAAGATAGCTTAATCCGTTAATAAGAAAACAGGTTCCTTCACCTGCGGAAGCAATCAGAATACCGGCAATCGAAGGTCCCAGCAATCTTGCGCCATTAACCATTGAAGAATTTAGTGCAATAGCATTTCCCAAATCTTCCTTTTTTCCTACCATATCTATAACAAAGGACTGTCGCGCCGGAATATCCATGGCATTAATGCAACCGAGCAATACACTTAATACTATTATATGCCAGACCTCAAGGATTCCCATGAAAAAAAGAAATGCCAGGACTAAAGCTTGCATCATTGCCAGGATTTGAGTAACAATCAATATCCGGTAGCGGTTCCATCTGTCAGTCAGTACCCCTGCAAAAGGCGATAATAAGAATGTCGGGATCTGGCCGGCAAAGCCGACGACTCCTAACAGAAGTGCAGAGCCGGTGAGGTGATATACCAGCCAGGGTGTTGCTATTCGTTGTATCCATGTTCCAACCAGCGAGATGCTCTGCCCGCCAAAAAAAAGGCGATAATTTCTATATTGAAGTGAACGAAATATGGTTTTAATCCCTGCAAACTTGTTAGTATAATTCTTTCCTGATATCATTTCCTTGCTTTAGTACTATTAACCAAGAACCGAATCTGTTCTGTTATTGTCTTATTACCCGGGCTCTTACTTTTGTTACGGCTGAAGCGTTAAAAAAGCCCAGTGCGCCCCCTCCTTCAATATTACCTATAGCATTGGCAGGCGGACCTGAAAATCCGAACGGGTCAGTGCCATTTGCTATCATCTTTACACCTTTAATAAACTCATAGTACGCCTCGCTTGTTGAGCGGAATTCCATTTCCACGGTATCACCGGCAATGAAATCCTCGATATAAATAAAGGTAAAAATACTCTCGCCGTTCATCCCGGATTCTTTATCATTAACCACACTATATTCGTCTACCGTATCATTTAACAGCGTACCGTTTTTGTAAAGATTTACTATATAGTAGTCTCCTTCGGGTTCAGGTTCGTACCCGATTACACTATTGGCAAGTATTACCGTATCAACATCATTAAATATAAAGGGACTGTCATAGAGCACACTCATCATGGTATCTGCAATTATACCACGTCTTAAAACCGATGAAGCTGAAAAGTGAGTTTCATTGTTTAAAGGTTCACCAATATCTATATTCAGCGTATACATTTTGCCAGTCTCACCCCTGACTTCCTCTGTTGTTTGATATATACCGGAGCCTGCCGGGTTTTCTTCAAGATCGATTGTATTTTCACCGTCTGATATGGTTACTATGGCATTTGATACAACATCTGCCTTCCTGTTTGAAAAATATTCAGCAGATGTTTTCAGCGTTACCGTGTGCACTTTTAACTCGTCAGTAATTGATCCTTCGACCACCAGGCGCGCAGGTATATTATCAACTTCCCAGTCAATTTCCTGTTCAGGCTGGCAGCAAATTAATGTTAAAATAATAAATGCCGGTAATTTATATAGTTTCATACTCTTGGATTTTTGCAGTTACCGTTTAAAACTTGAAATTGTATGTAACAGAGGGCATAAACCTGAATAATGATACCCTCATGGCTTTTGTCCTGGTTAGATCTTCATCATCCTGAATAAAATAGATAGTATTTGCATTCTTACGGTTATAAAGATTATAAATGGAAAAGCTCAGGCTGCTTTCAAATCTTCTGTCAGGCTTATGTTTTCCCTTAAGTTCCATGCCCAGGTCAAGCCTGTGGTAGGCTGGCATCCTGTCGGTGTTCCTTCCCGGGAAGTAGGGGAGAACCAGGTTCCCGTATTCCCATCGTGCCACCGGCGCATTTATCGGACGCCCGCTCTGGTATACCCAGTTGGTTGAAAATATAACCCTGTTGGTTAACTTATAAGATAATACTACGGATATGTCATGCGGTATATCGTAGGGTGATGTGTACCATCCTTTTTCCTGTATATCTTTGGTTTTCCTTTCTGAACGGGATAAAGTATAGCTTATCCAGCCGGTAAGCTTTCCTTCCGGTCTTTCAATCATAAGCTCCAGTCCGTATGCCCTTCCTTTGCCGAATCTCAGCTCTCCTTCGATTTCAGGGTTAAGGTGCGGCTCTGCAAATTCTTTAAAATCAACCTGGTTCTTCATATTTTTATAATATAGCTCAATTGATGTTTTTAAAGTATTGTTTTTTATGTTTCTGAAGTATCCTATACTGTACTGATCGGCAATCTGGGGTTTGACATTGGGACTTGAAGGTATCCATATATCTATGGGAGTGCCTGATGTTGAATTGGATGCTATTTGCAGGTACTGGCGTGTCCGGGTATAGCCCAGTTTTATTGAGTTGTCCTGGGAAAGAACATAAGTAAGCCCGAGCCGCGGCTCTATCCCCCCGTATGAGTTATAGATTTCTCCCCACTTATAGAGATTTGTATCCGTAACATTATAGTTCTCATATACAAATACTGTAGCTTTCCCTATATTATGGAGTGTAGAATACCTTAGTCCGTAGCTTATATTAATATTATCTGTTATTTTTTGTTCGTTGCTAACGTATACTGCATTCTCAATACAGTAAATAGGCGGAATTTTATAGTGCCATGTTAGTGTATCACTCTTGCCGTTAACTTTCCCTACATTGAAGTCATGATAGGTTGAAACAAGTCCAAACCTTAATGTGTTGTCAGGATTCAGGTAATAGCCGAAATCAAGTTTGGCCGAGTAGTCTTTAAGATAAGAACTCCACCTGAATACATACTCCTTCTTTTCTCTTCCCAGCCTGAGCTTATTATATATTTCATAGTCATAATTACTTGCCAGCAACGTGAGGTTTGAGAAAAGCCTCTTATTTATTATATAGTTCCAGCGGAAAGTAGCTGTATAGTTACCCCAGTTGAAAGCACTGCTGATATCATCACCAAGACTCAGGTCCGCGACATCACGGCCCAGGTATCCTGACAAATATAGTCTGTGTTTATGATTAATGGTATAATTTCCTTTAAGGTTAAGATCATAGAAACGCACAGGCAGTTCAGGTATGGTATCAGCTAATTCGTGCAGCATTTTCATCAGCAGATCGTAATATGTTCTTCTTCCCGAGATGATTATTGAACCTTTGTCTTTTACTATGGGTGATTCAATGGTCAGCCGGCTTGATAAAAGACCTATACCTCCGTTGGCAGCGAACCTCTTATTGTTGCCATCTTTCATCCTGACGTCAATAAGTGCTGATAACCTTCCTCCATACTGGGCAGGTATATTTCCCTTATATAATTCGACATTCTTTATGGCATCATTATTAAATACCGAAAAGAATCCTCCCAGGTGGGATGCATTATATACAATGGCTTCATCCAGTAGCAAAAGGTTCTGGTCCCTGGCACCACCCCTGATGCTCAGGCTTGAACTTACTTCTCCTGCTGATTTTACCCCGGGCAGCAGCGTTAGTGCCTTTATCACATCTGTTTCCCCCATGATAACAGGAATCTGGTTTATAATCTTACTGCTTATTTTTATGTTGCTTATTTTCGTGGACCGTATATTATCATCCCTTCTTTCGGCAGTAATTATTACTTCATCAATACTGTCAGGTGCAGTTTCAAGTTCGACATTTAAGGTTATATCCTTATCCATGTTAATAATGGATTCCCGGCTGTTATATCCCAGGTAACTGTATACCAGTGAATATTTGCCGGGTTTTATGCTTAAAGAATAAAATCCGTAAGTGTTTGTTACTGTTCCGACAGAAGATTCTTTGATAAAAACGTTTGCTCCAATTAGCAGCTCGCCGTTGCTTTTATCTTTGACGTATCCACTTATTGTATACCTCTGGGCTGCTGCAGGTGCGATTATTAGTGCTGTTATAAAAAAAATAACTGTTCTTTTGTCAGGTATGAGCATAAACGCTTTTTCGTTTTAACAGGGTTCATGAAAAGAAAATACAATATCAAAAATTATGCCCTTTTTAAAATCATAAATAAAATGATAAAGATGCTTTAATTCCTAGTTTTTAAGAAAAATAATTTATTTATTTTATCAACTGCATTATAACATATTATTGATAAGATTTTCGGCCCTCAGAATAAGATATATAAGTAATTTTATTTTACTATTATATTTGGTCTGATTTTAATAAATTTGCTTATTGTAATAATTCATCCTGATATTTGAAATAAATGAACTTACCTTCATAATGAAACTTAAAATTGATAAAACAAGTTTCGGCTCAATAACCATTAATGGAGAGCGTTACGACAACGATGTAATAATCAGGCAGGACAACTCGGTGCATAAGAGGAAGAAGAAGCTTTCCAGGGAGAAGTACGGCACCTCTCATATTCTGTCAAAAAAGGAAGCAAAATATATTTATGAGGAGGGTGTAAAGTGTATTATTATAGGTTCGGGACAATATGATACCCTGAGACTTTCGGATGAAGCTTCAGCTTTTTTTAAATCCAGGAAATGCAAGGTAACATGCGAAGCGACACCTGACGCGATAAAAACCTGGAATGAAAAAAGTGATCCCAAGGTCGGGATGTTTCATATTACGTGTTAAAACTCAACCAGCACAACTTTTAAATTGTCAGATTTTGCTATCTTCTTATAGAACTCTCTCAATTCTTCATAAGATGAAGGAGGGAATCGTCCCTTCTCCATTTCAAGAGATCGTATATAAGTAATAATATCATCAGCAATTTCAACTGAAGAATGATAGCTGCCGAACCGGGATGTAATATTGGCTTCTCCGGGCAGGTATTCAACTTTGAAACGTGCAGGTATTTTAATTTTTATTGTATCAACATCATAAAAGGCATATAGTTTTACTACATCAGTCTTTCTGTCATCAACAGTTCTGGGAATGTATTTCAAAACATTTAGTAAGTTCGGCTGAAAAAACAGTCTTTTGCCGCTCACCGAGGAGTAATTTTTCAATGCCAGGTGAGTTTTTTCAGTAGCTTCCGGCATTGGCCCCTTATCCTGGGAAAATGAAAAATCAACTATTTCAAAGCTTGGCAGATCTAATTTACTGTATAACCATTTTTTCTGATCTTCATAGCTTAAGTTTATTATAAAATTGAGGTCATCATTTTCGTACTGTATCCCTTTATATTTTGTAATTACTTCTGCTTCACCGTTGCCATTACTTTTTAACGTGACATTTGCCGTCCTTATTTGGGTGTTATCTTTCAGGTAATATCCTGCCGTTTTTATTAGTTTTCCTCCTTCGTTCGTTACTACCAGGGCATATCTGTTTCCTGTAAATTTACCCAGGTAACCGAACGGATTTGTCTGGCTGGTGCATTCAAGCCAAATAGTATCAGTCTCCATGGGAACACATAATATGACATGATTAAACTGATCACTTGGGAAATCCTTATCCACTTCATTTGCATTATCACCCGCACTGATTATTGAATAGTAAGAATTTACACCTGCAGCTTTTAACAGTGCCATTGCATAATTTGATAAAGCTTTGCAATCGCCGTAACCATATTCATCCACGACAGTTGCCGGGAATGGCTGATTACCTCCAATACCCAGTTGAATACTTACATAGCGGGTTTTTGACTGTAAATATTCATATATCCTCCTTACTTTTTCAATGTCAGACCGGGTGTCAGCTACCAGCTCTTTAATGATTTGCCTTGTATCAGCGGACAATTCATCCCTGTCTCTGTTTAAGTAATTTTGCCAGTCTCCAAGACTTTTCCAGGTGGAGTAGTCTCCTTTGTAATTATTGTATTCGATACGGTATGGTGCAAATGCTATCCATGGTATTAATTCTTCCAGAGGAGGAGAATATGGTTCACTCTCGAATGCCGGAAGATTTGTTTCCTGCCATTCATAGACAACATTATTATCAATAATTGACCGCTTAACCTTATTTGCCAGATTGTATTCCTTATACCGGATGTCGAGATCTTCAGGAACAATGACTTTCAGATAACTGTTCTCCACGGATCTTTTCTCACCTGATTGGAAAGACCACGAAGGATAATTATAGACATTTTTCTTTATTTTAGTATATTCAAATTCAACTGTGTAAGGATATTTGTTATGTGATAAACTGGCCACTTTCATCCTGTTATCAGAAAAAAGAGCATAACTTCCAAATGCACTCTCATCTTTTATTTCAGATCCTTTCAATTTTTTCACCAGGTTTCCTTCAGCATCATAAAGGCTACCTTTGAAATTGCAGATTTTTGTGTCATTGTCATAATATATCTTATACTGTCCATAGTCTCTGGCATTGTTATTAAGAATTGTAACGGCAAATTTAACATCGGCATTAATCTCATTCACGGAAACAATAGTAAGTACCATCTCATCATTTCTGATAACAGCATTTGCATTTTCCATTAATTCCTCACTAATATTTTCGCAAATGTATTTCTTGTCTGATTTACCGTTAACATTGAAATACAGTATTTGTGAAAGAATAAATATCAGCAGGTATTTGTTCATATCAATATATTTATATTTTCTTTAAAACCACATGCTCACTCTGTTTTGCAACTATCTTATCATAAAATTCTTTGAGGCTGTTATATTCGGTCTGCACAAACTGGGATTTGTTTATCACTAATTCGGATACAACCTGTATGGAGTTATCCTGTAATCTTACCAGATATTTAAATTCAGCTATTTTCCCCGGCATTGTTAGCTTAAGTGCTTCGGGAACTTCATCTACAGAGTACCCTTCCGGTATTAAAAATTCCAGTGTATATTTATATTCATGGGGATAACCATAATCTACCGGGAATTTTCTGTCTTCCATTTTAAAAGGATTTTCTGTAATTCTTTCATCAAGTAATGGATTGAAATACAATAGGTTTCCTGCCCCCTCTATATAATCACTTATAACTACTTCATATTTTTCTGTCAGTGGCTTATAAATACTATCGAGGTTAATAAATTCGAAATTGTTTATTTCAAGTCCTTCAAAATCATTTTCCAGTTTTTCGATAAATTTATCTTTGCCAGTTTCTTTTTCAATATCTTTTCTGAAATCCAGAGCAGCATAATTCTCTCTTATTTTTGTTATTGAACCTTCCAGTTCATCTGCTTCATTTATTGTCAGAAAAGCTATAGAAGCATATTTATATGGCATCTTTGTATTAAGATCAATCCAATTGGAATTTTCACTGCATACTATTCTTCCGTTTCCATTAATACACCTTTTCGGAAGCATATAAAAGGGGCATTTTTCTTCGGTTGCATCAAGCAGGTAATCGTTATCACCTATTTTTGCATATGCTATAAGATAATTGAATTTTGATATCATTATTTGTGCGGGATGAATTATTCCGTTACTTCTTGTACTTAATATTACAGGTTCGGCATTAATTCCCAATTCCCTTAGTAATAATACCAGCAATAAATTGACATCTGCACAATTTCCCGTATTATTATCCAGTGCATATTTCAATGTCCGGCTTGCAAATATTGAATTTAAATTATTCCATTTTACATTATCTTTTACGTATTCTAATGCTGCAATCATTTTATCCTGTTCTGAATTATACTTTGATGATATTTCATCAACTATGTCCTTTACTATCGCTTTTCTTTCAAGCTGCTTACCAAAATTCTCATCATCAAGCAATTCTTTATTTATGGTTTCCCAGTCTTTAGTATAATCTTTATAATACAAACCCGGAACATCGAAACTTCTCAGCTCAAATTCTATGGCCGTGCGGTAATTATCAACAGTGGTCATGTAAGGTTCTGTCTTTAATGCCGGCACATTTTCAGCTATCCATACATTAATATAATTTATAAATGATATTGTATTCTGGTCGAAACTGGTCTGGGTAACATTACCTTCACTTCTCGATTTGGAAGTGAGTGTAATGTGCCCGGGATAGCTTTTATTATCAGCAAGAATTACATTATGATATCCTTTTGTCAGAGTTTTATATGAATAGTACTCCGGTATAATGGTAGTATATTCACTGTAAACAACAGGAATTGAATGTTGAAAATACCATTCCCTGAAGTTAAAAGGAAAATCAGATCTTACTGTATATGTTATATCTAATACCGAACCTTCCTTAACATTAGGCATTGTAAATTTTTCAATGTTCCAGTAATCATTTTTTTTCTCAGTAAATTTTGAATTTTTATCCAGTTTGGATTTCACAAGTTTCCCGTTTTCCAAATTGAAAGTCAAGCCCTTTAACTGAATTACTTTTTCTTCATTTTTTATAGTATGATATATTGGAATTTCTCCGTTTGCCCAGTTATAACCTCTCTTATCTAAAATTTTAATTCTGACGTGCCGGGTAAAATAAACCTGGAATCCTTTATCCTGGAGATAATCGAACCATGATTTTCCAATATCACTT